>JACZKK010000172.1 GCA_014860115.1 Ignavibacteriaceae bacterium | reverse complement strand
ACACTCCGATCCGGGTAACCTCTTAACGGAACAGTTGCAATAACTAAACCGTTTCCTCCCATATAGAAAAATTCAAAAGGTTGAATTGGGGTGCCCTTTACAATTTCATCAATATAGCCAAAGTCTGCAACGGTATAAAATACAAGCCTGTTAGTATTGAACAACCTCTTATACCATTCTGCTTTAAATGTATTTTTTAGATAGTCAACATCACCGGGTAAAAACGGACCACCGGAAATTTCCATATCAAGTGTAAATGATGAACCCTGCGATGGGAAAATTGGATTATCAATATTTCTTCTGCTTATTGTAGCTCCAAGAGTGTACTGGTGAGTTACTCCCTCCTGATAGAAATTTTGTCCTTGCAAAACATTATTGTATTGATATCTGATTCTTCCCTGAATATAGAAAAAGTCATCAGGCCATTTTAATCTTCTGCCAACTCTAAGCGTTGCACCGGTCTGACGTAAATCATAGACGTACTGCTGACGCGTATCGAACAGATCAACCCCCACAGAAGTTGGAGTATCAAACATCCATGGCTCGGTGAATCCGATTGTAAAAGTACGATAGATATTTCCGAAACCGAACTGCCAGTTAAAGTTTAGTATCTGACCACCACCGAGCGAAAATGGTTCTGCGATTGAAAAGTTAGTGAGAGTTACACCAATAGAACCGCTGAATCCAAAACTTCCACTATAGCCAACAGACGCATTAAGGTAATCACTTGATTTTTCTTCAACATTAAAAATTACTGCAACTGTACTGTCACTTTCGAGTTTTGTATCTATACCACTTGGGCCATAAAGTTTCTCTGCACTAAAGTACTGAAGATTCGCAAGCTGCTGAACGCTCCTGAATAAAAATGCACGATTAAAATAATCTCCCGGAATAGTAAATAGTTCTCTACGGATTACTTTGTCTTTTGTTTTAGTATTCCCTCCTATTTCAACCCGTGAAACTCTGAACTGGTTGCGTTCTTCTACTCGAATATGAACATCAATTGAGTCATTCGCCACTCTTTTTTCCTCGGCCTGAGCATTGAAAGTTAAATAACCATTATCAAGGTAGAGAGCGGAAATATCTGTTTGAGCTTCGTTGCCACGTAAATTTCTTTCAAACTTTTCATAGTCATAAACATCACCCTTGGCAAAATCAAGTCTTTCATTAAGTACATAATCGGGATAAACGGTATTTCCCTCCCAAGTAATATTCCTGATTTTATATTGAGGACCCTCATAAACATTAAGAACAATTCTTAGGTCTTTGTTATCATTGAAGTAAATAAGTGAATCACCAAGTAATTCGGCATCCCTGTAACCGTTCTTTTTATAGTAATTGACAATAAGTTGCTTGTCTTTTTCAAAATCTTTCGGTTTGAATTGTGCACTGGACCAGAACTTCCACCATCTTGCAACGGAGGTCTCTTCCATTTCACCGGCAAGTTCATCATCATCGAAAACTGTATTTCCATTAAGCTCAATTGCCCTGACAACAACTTCATTCCCTTCTTCAATAGTAAGCTTTAATAGAACACGATCCTTAATTCTTTCAATAAGATTTGAATAAATTTGTTCACTACTTTCATAAGTGTATTGATATTCGTCAGAGAAATCTTTTTTGTTCCGCCAGATTACAGTAATATCTTCATCCACTGTATCCGCACTGAAGAAATCATAGGTCTCATCTTTTATCTCTGCATTAAGAAAACCCTCTTCAGCATAAAGGTCTTTTATCCTTATTTTTAATTTGGCAATTGATTGAGGAGAAATTACCGTTCCTCTAAGGAAAGTAATTTTTGCTTCTATATCCTCAGTATCTATTTCATCATTTCCTTCTATCGCAACACGTTCTAGTCTGGGGTACTCATCAACTTTTATAAGAAGAAAAATTCCTTCCGTAATTTCTCTTTCTATCGAGATCTGAACATCGGAAAAAATATTAAGTGTCCATAATTGTTTGATTGCACTAAGAGTCTGATCCCCTGGCACTTGAATTTCGCCGCCAACTTTCAATCCGCTGTTAGCAATAATTGTTGCAGCATCAGCTGATTTATTACCTTCAACTGAAATTCCAAGAATTTTGTAACTCTTCTGAGTTCCTTGTGGAAACGATGTAACAGAAAATAAACCGGCCAATAAAAAAATCACCAGCCAACGAAGCTTCAATATGTAGATCCCTTCAATGATTTGCATTTGTAGAGTTATGTATCTGCTCACTTACTTTACCAAATCTACGCTCTCGTTTCTGGTACTGTCTGATGGCATCATATAAATAGCTTCTGGTAAATTCAGGCCAATAAACATCAAGAATTACAAATTCCGAATAAGCTATTTGCCAGAGTAGAAAATTGCTTACTCTGAATTCTCCACTTGTTCTGATTATCAGTTCAGGCTCAGGCATATTTTTAGTAGTGAGATGATCCGAAATAGTTTTTTCTGTTATGCTATCGGGAGTAACCTTTCCCTCCGCAGCTTTTCGTGAAATTGATTTAACTGCTTCTAAAAGTTCCCATCGACCGCTGTAGCTTAAGGCCAGGTTCAATGTCATTCTTTTATTATTCTTTGTTCGCTCAATATCTTCAAATAGTTGCTTCTGTACGACGTCCGGGAGTGATTCAATGTTTCCTATGCACGTTAGTTTGATATCGTTTTTATTAAGTTCATCTAACCTTTCTTTAAGACTCTTTAACAGCAATCGCATTAATGTTGAGACTTCATCCTTGGGTCTTTTCCAGTTTTCAGTTGAGAAAGTATAAAGAGTGAGATACTTTACACCGACTTCGGCGCAAACCTCCACTATCTCGCGAACAGTTTCTACTCCTCTTCTATGCCCTGCAAC
>JACZKK010000171.1 GCA_014860115.1 Ignavibacteriaceae bacterium | reverse complement strand
TACTATATTAAATTAGAGTCAGATTTAAAACCGACAACAGAAAACCCCCCGAAACCGTACTGCCAGACAATTGATAAGAAAGAAAACTTAACATTTTAGGAATGCTCTTTCAGTAGAGAGGGCGTTCTCCCTGAACTAATTAAACAGGAGTGATCAAATGCGAACTTATTATTCTAACGAGGATTTTTACCTCTCCGCATATTTGCTTACCCAGAATTTCAGACTAATTGAGCACACCAGACAGAAAGGACTGACAACATTTGTATTTGAATCAACAGACAACATTGAAAATGCTGTCAACGAATACTATTCAATGAATGCAAAAGTAGAACCAATGAAATATGGAAACTCAATTCGCAGTCTAAAGAGTATTATCCACTCTTATTCTACATCTACATCAAACCGAGGTAACAGAAATGAATACCAATTACACAAAGAAGGAAGGAGATAAAAGCTATGTAAAACTGAAAAATCAGATAAACGAATTACCAACAGAAAAAATTGCAGAAAAACTCGGACTGAATCTTACAAAAAACGGAAACAGTTATCAGGGTGAATGCCCTACGGGACATCCATCCGAAGGTGGTAAATGTTTTTCAATTAAAACTGAAGAAAAGTATTGGAATTGTTTTCACAAGACTTGCGGTAGAGGCGGCGATAATATTGAACTGATAAAGATTGTTCTAAAGTGTGAATTCGTCGATGCCATGAAATGGGCGGCAAAGGAGTTCGGGATCAATCATTCTGTTGATTTCAATAATGCATTCGATAAAGAACTCTCAGATGAAGAGAAAGAGAAAATCAGACGATTCAATTCAAACGCAGAGTTGTTTGAGACAGCATACACCTGGATGCACGAATTATTATTTACAGACAAGGCAAAGAATGTGCGTGATTACCTCGTCAATTCAAGAAGCTATGATCCTGAAGTGTTGAAAAATTCAGAGTTCTGTTATTTCCCTCCGGCAAGTGAAATAAAAAAATATTTGCTTGAGAAACATCCTGATATGAAAGATGATATAAATAATCTTCCTTTGTTTGGCTCTACCGGAGATATTTACAGGTTAGCATTGCCGTATAGAAATCTGAAAGGAAAAATAACCGGCTTTATTAAAAGAGCTACTCCGAGTGCAGTAAAATACAAGGCAGATAAGGATGGAAATCCAGTGGAGGAGAGATATGATTCAACAGCAGGATTGAAAAAGGATGACATTTTTAATTTATGCAAGTGTAAAGACCAGGGAACTATTATTCTCTTTGAGGGCTATCCTGATGCTACATACTTCTTTGCTGCAGGAATGAAAAATGCGACAGCGGTTGGTCAGGGTAGATTAAGTAATAAACATCTCGAGGGCCTGCGAACAACAAAAGTAAAGAATGTTATTATTTCATTTGATAATGACAAACCAAAGGAAAAGAAGCAAACTGATAAAGTAGATGAGGATAAAGAGGAAGTATTATCAGGATTAGAGAATACCATTGATGCAGTAGAATTGATCCTGAAAGAATCTGATCTTAATCCTTTTGTTCTTGATCCTAAATTGCTTGATCCGCATAAGGACCCGGATGAATATTTTCGGGCTAATGGACTTAAGGCAACGCAGGATCTTTACAAGAAAGTTAAGAAGGGTATTATCTGGCTTGCTGAAAGAGAGTTGGAGGGGTTTGAAAAGGATGATTTCTTGTCTCGGCAGAATGCCAGAGATGAACTACTCTACCTAACTACCCTAACCTCTGATGCTCAGGATATTGCAGAGATAAAAAAGATGATGTTGGATAAGCTTGGACTCGAAAAATCTTTGGTCAATGAATTAATTAAAGAGAAGAAAACAAAAGCCAGAATAGAGAAGTACAAGAAAATCAGGAATGCAAAGCTCAATTGCAGAAAAAGATACTTTCCGTTTATTGAACGCAGCACAAGCTCATACTCGTATCTGGATACAAAGAAAGATGAAATATATATGGGAGTGCCAAAAGATATATTGGAAAACATTTTAATTTCAGGAGGAGAACCGATGCCAGATGTTTTCCCTGTGCTGGAGGCTGACTTTGATGTGAAAATTAATGACAGGATTGATTATGATAATGAAAAGATTAATCTGTTTGTTCCAACTCAGTATATGTTGCTGAGCAAGACAGGTGAGACTTTTCATCCGAGAATTGATTTCTCGAATATCTACAAACTGCTTATGAATCTGATTCCAAATTACAGAGAAAGAAAAAGATTTCTTAACTGGCTTGCCGGTATTCTTCAGACAAGAGAGAAGCAGCTTACTGCCTGGGTTCTGAAAGGAGAGCAGGGAGCGGGCAAGGGTATTTTTCTGGATAAGGTCTTGAAGGAAATATTTGGAAGAAGACAATCAGTTAAAGTAGAAGACTCTGATCTTCAGAGTGATTTCAATCCCTGGCTTAAGAATACCATTATTGTTGCATTCAATGAAGTAGCACACGATAACAACACCAGAAATAATATCAAGTCACGGATTAAGGCAATTATAACCGATCCTGATGTTATGATAAACGAAAAGAACATTCGCAACTATTCCATTACGAATTATGTCAATTGTCTTTTCTTCAGTAATGAAAAGGTGCCATTGTTCATTGAGAATAAAGACCGGAGATTAAATGTGGTTACTACAGGACCTAATCTTATTTCATTCGAGTGGTTCAAGAAAGATCCTGAAAGATTTATTAATTCATTGAAGCCAGAGGTTCCTAAATTCGCTCAGTTCCTGATGAACTGGAAATATGATCCTGTTGCAGCAAAAACCTGTATTGAAAATGAGGAGAAAAGAGCAATGGTATCAGTTGCTCTGAATAAGTTTGAGGAATTTGCGATAAGGTTAAAGAACAAGGATCTTGAATGGTTTGAAGAGAATATAATTTATAGTGACTTTGACTATAACCAGGATTTCCTTGGCAAAAAACCTCTTCTGAAATTAACTGAACAAGATCTGGAAGGTAGAATAAGAAAGGATCTGGCGCTTCAGGTATTTAATCGCATTTACACAAATCAGCAGGTAAATAATATGCAGCTTGGCAGAAGCTTGAAGCTGTATGGAATTAGATCCGAGAGATCGAGGAAGGTAGGGGATGATAATTGGTACTATGCCTGGGACTAAAGTATGGCAATTGCCATACTTCCTGCCATACTTTTTTTCGAGGGCTATGTCTGTAAGTTCTTTAAAATAAGGGGGTTGCCATAGATGTCATACTTTGCCATACTTTTTAAACTTAAGTCGAGCCAAAAAATATTTTTAAAAAAGTTATTTCCTCCTAACCTTGTTGGAAAAAGTGTGGCAATCTATGGCAAGTGTGGCAATGTACGAATTCGAGTTAAAATCAAAGGAATTTCTACCATACTTGAAAATAAAGTATGGCGCAAAGTGTGGCAATCCGAAATAAAATATGGCAATAATTTAATGAGGTCTAATGCAGATAGACAAACTAGAAAAATTAAAAGTGATATACAGATAATAATTTAGGAGGAAATTATGGCTAGGGATAAGAACAACATAGGAAAAAGACAAAACACTATGACTAAAACACTAATTACTAAAATAGACTTGAAAGAAGTAGAGAAGCTATGGGTCCAATACGGTTGTTACAAAGCAGCCGATGAGTTAAGCAAGATGCTTAAAACATATATCAGCTTTTCAACTATTCGCTACTTGAGCCAGGTCTTTGACTGGAAACGACCCGTGAATTTAAAATCAGCAATATACGTAGGAGTAAAAAGGGGGACCGTTCCAGCTTCAGACTATCCACATTTAATATTTCCGGAGGAGGAAACAAAAAATGAATAATAGCAACAAACCAATATTCGAAAGCTTAATTAACAAAAAATCTAAAGACCGGGCTGACATAGTTTTTAATAAATTACTGGGTCTAAAGAAAAAACCAAAAAACCCTTTTGATGAAGCAAGAACATTTACTACTCCATCAATGAAAGAAATTAAACCAGGGCCAGATTATGCTTAGATATATTTATACATTTGCTACTCTACTCGACTATAAATCCAGAGGTAAAAAACACTACAGCCCAGACACAGTGATATCGAATTTGTTCGATGAAAACCTGAATGAGATTGATTTCATAAAATCGCTGTCAGAACTTGAATTGATTTGTGGATTTGAAATCCCAGAGGATCTTTACGATAAAACAAATTTAACTCTTGGTGAATTTGCTGATGAGCTTTCACATATACCAGTAATCCCTGATGAACTTTATCCTGAATTTTTTGATATTAAATTCACTTCGATGAAGCTAACTAAAAGATATATTGAATTGGAAAACAAAACTGATGCTGAATCACTTAGTGAAATGTTAAGAATTAACGAAAAGTTCGAAGAGCTTGATGATAGGTTGAATGTTCTGCTTGGGGATGTTTTGGTGAATTAAAAAGGGAAGTTAAGGTTCACTTAAATTATTTTTCTTTTCCATTTGAGTTTTGTTAATTCTATGTAAATGAATATTGGGATATTTTGAAAAGTGGACTGTTATGTCTGTGCAGAATTGGGCTGTTGCTTTATCTCACTTATCAATTATTTTTGATGAGAGATCAGAAGTCTAACTATTCACCGACCTAATCATTTACGAATAAATAATTGGGTCAAAATATTTTTCTAAAATCTGATCCAAATGATTTAAAACTTTTGGAATATTTTCTCTATTCTTTTCAATCTTACCCCAAAACGAATATTTGGGATTACTTTCATAATATTGTGCGAAAGCAAGCGGTTTATATTGAATGTGGATATTAAAAAAGTCTATAATTTTATATTGTATATAAGATTCTATCATTTGAGCTTCTGATTTTGAGATTTCTTCATTAAGGAATGTTAATCCGAATAATTCGCAATTATTAATAAAGCTTAAAGCTTCCTCCTCCCAATTTTCAATTGAGTCCTTTTCAAATAAATGACATTTACCTTCGTTGCTTTCAGGAATCCATATGTTCTTATCCTCAAATAATTTCTTAAAGTATTTTTCAGTCGTTAATTTATGATCATAAAGAAATAATCCATAAATATCTGAAATTGAAGTAGATGGAGAAAAGAATGTTCCCTTCCCTAGGAATATATTATTAATGTGATCCTTATTTCTTTTAAAGAATCCATCTTTACCAACGGCCGTTCCAATGTATATAATTCTTTTCCTATCAAATCGATTGTAAATCCAAACATATATTCCTCTTTTAAAAAAATTTTCATTAAAGTCATTCTTTTTTAGATACTGCCTCCTTTTTTCTATACGGGATTTATTAATTGTTTTTTTTAGTTTGTCGAATTCTTCCTCAAGA
>JACZKK010000170.1 GCA_014860115.1 Ignavibacteriaceae bacterium | reverse complement strand
GAATTATCGTGATCAGCAATAAACGGGTATTTAATATTTTTTATCGATAAGCTCTTTACTTTTTCATAAAATTCTTTTTGAACCAGCAGTGACGAGCAGTTTGCTAATAAGAGTTGTTCCTCGATTTCTATCTCTGTCAATCTGTTGTTTAGTAGAACAGGAACAGCAAAAATTTGCCACAAAGCTAAAACATTTATTACAAAATCAATATCATTCTGACCAATAATTCCAACCCGATCTCCGGCTGAAATATTTTGCTTATGAAAGAATTTGGCAGTGCCTAATACTTTCTTTCTCAGTTCATCGTATGTGTAATTGACTGAAGAAGAAATTATGGATTTGTCCAAAGGGTTTTGCTTGAGTAAAATAAATTTTTCGGGGCTTAGATTTTTCATCTTTAATTAAAGAATCAATCCAATAGAAAGTAACAGACCGAAAAGTCCGGCAAATTTTGCGGAGAGTTCAAGCGTTTTATTTAGTTCCTCACCATTTAAAGTGTAAAGCATTTTTATCAGAATGAAAGCAATTGGTATCGTAGCTAATGGTAGTAAAATCCATAGACTATAATCAAAATGAAAATGTAAAAGAATTGTTGTCAGATATGATAAAATCACCAGCAGTATAAATTGCCACCGAGTAAAAATTTTTCCCATCAAAACAGCTAAAGTAATTTTATTTGCTTCGCGATCCTCTTCGATGTCACGGTAATTATTTACAACAAGTATGTTTGTTATCAATGCCCCGACAGGAATTGAAACCATCAAAGCAAGTAAAGAAATTTCCTGTGTATGAAGATAGAACGTCCCCATCGTTCCGACAATTCCGAAGAAGATAAAAACAAAAACATCCCCGAGTCCGTTATATGCAAGCGGGAACGGACCTGCTGTGTAAATTATTCCCGCAAAGATTGAAATGATTCCAATCCAGAGAATGAATAATCCAACAGAATAAACAAGATAAAGCCCAAGCAGAAAAGTTAATCCGAAAATTAAAATGATTGCCAACCGCATTTCTTTAACTGAGATCAAACCTGAAGCTAAAACTCTTCTTGGTCCTTTTCGTTTGATGGTATCGGAACCCTTTAAATAATCATAGAGATCGTTTGTGAAGTTTGTTCCGATTTGAATAAGGACGGAACAGAGCAATGCAACAACAGAGTAGGGGAGAAAAAATTTATTCATCGACACAGCCAACGAAGAACCTACCATCACGGGAACTACAGCTGCGAGCAAAGTTTTTGGTCTGCTGGCTAAAATCCAGGAGTTTAGTTTTGTGTTATCAATCATATTTTAATCAGAAAATTATAGTCCTGGCGAGCGGAAGGGAGCAATCACAGTTCAATGCCATCATTAAAGATTGCTTCGTCATAGAATCCTCGCAATGACAATTCTTAATAGTCAAGGCAGCTTAGGAAATTTTTTAAAATCAGGTTTACGCTTTTCGAGATAAGCTTTTTTACCTTCCTGTGCTTCTTCACTCATATAATAAAGAAGTGTTGCATTACCAGCTAATTCTTGAATACCTGATTGCCCATCAAGGTCAGCATTGAATGCTGACTTCAACACTCTTATTGCAATCGGGCTGTGCTGCAAAATTTCTTTCGCCCATTTAATTCCTTCTTCCTCAAGTTTTTTAACTGGAACGACTGCGTTGACTAATCCCATCTGTAAAGCTTCCTGAGCATCGTACTGACGGCAAAGATACCAGATTTCCCGTGCTTTCTTTTGTCCAACTATACTTGCAAGAAAACTTGAACCAAAACCGCCATCAAAGCTCCCGACTTTCGGTCCTGTTTGTCCGAAGATTGCATTATCAGCAGCGATAGTTAAATCGCATATCACATGAAGCACGTGCCCACCACCGATTGCATAGCCTGCTACCAGAGCAATAACTACTTTAGGAATGCTTCTGATTAATTTTTGAAGATCGAGAACATTTAATCTTGGAACGCCATCTTTGCCAACATATCCTTTATCACCTCTGATCCGTTGATCGCCGCCTGAACAAAATGCATACTTCCCATCTTTTGATGGTCCAGCACCTGTTAATAAAATTACACCAATGCTCTGGTCTTCTCTTGCATCAGAAAAAGCGTCATACATTTCAATCACAGTTTCAGGACGAAACGCGTTTCGAACTTCTGGTCGGTTGATAGTGATCTTTGCAATGCCATCCATCTTATGATATAAGATATCAGAATATTTTTTTTCTTTAATCCATTTCGCACTCATTGTAAATCCTTCGTTGATTGGTAAAGCAAAAATATTGAAAAATGATTAAAGTTAGGAATGATTCATTCAAGGAGACTTTTTATGATTGCAACTTACTGGAATCAAAAAAGAATATTTACATAAACTAATATCAACTATCTACGTTAATATCTTTTTTATCTAAGACCGCTTAAAAATCCATTAACCGCGTCTATGAATTTTTTAGGTTCCTCAAGATGTGTATTGTGACCAGATGTTGAGATAATTTTATGTTTGACAGACGGTGACAACTTTTTAAAGCCTTGATTTATTTGTGTGAACTTATCATCAAGTCCGCCTGTAATTAAGAAGGTGGGAATTTTTATTTTTACCAGCTCGGAAGCCAGATACGGCATTAAACCAGTTCCAAAACCTCTCAATGAATTGGCCAAACCGATTTTTGAATTTTTTGCTTTTTCTTCTTTAATATCTTTCAATTTATTATTTGAAAATCTTCTCAATGTTCCGAACAATTCCTGATCAAGCCACATCGCAGCAAAATCTTCTAAGCTGTTATTTTCAATGTAAGTCGTAAGTTCCTCATCACTTTTTCTTCTTGCTTCTTTCTCCTTTTGATTTTTAATTCCTGGAGATGCACTTTCAAAAATAAGTGCCTTTACCAAATTTGGTTTTGCGATTGCAAAGTTCAATGCAACTCGTCCTCCCATTGAATATCCGCAAAGTATAACTTCTTTGAGCCTTAAGTGATTAATTACTTGTTCAATCTGATTGGCCAGAGAATCACCCGTATAATAATTAACAGAAGTTGGTGAACTGCTTTTACCGTGTCCGATCAAATCAAGCGCAGATTTATTGAAACGTTTATCAATTTTTTGAGCCACATCTTTCCAGTCGTTTGATGAACCGGTAAAGCCATGAAGAAACAAGATCGTTTTTTTTGAGGCATCAAATTCCGAGAGGTGTTCAACATTAAGTTTTATGTTTTCGTACTGAATGATCATTTCAAAAACTCTTTCTTTAATTTTTTCTTTATTTCGTTAAAATATTTATTACGCAGTTCAGCGGACTTCACCGCATTTGTCTTTATTTCTAACACCGAAGGAGAATTTTTATTCAAACTTTTAATCAGATGTAATTGAAGTTGACTTCGGTTGGCAATTAATTGATGGTTAATTCCAAACGATTTTACTATGGAATCGAGTTCAATATTGTGCGGTGTAATAAAGAATTCTCTGAATCGTTTTACTTTTCCCGCGATTGGAAGAGACTCAAAAATTCCGCCACCATTATTATTTATCACAATTATTATAAGAGGAATTGAGTACTTAGCAGCAATTGAAAGCGCATTTAAATCATGCAGAAAAGAAAGATCTCCCGTGATTAACACTGTTGGCTTTTTGCTTAGCGCTATACCGAATGCTGTTGAAATTATTCCATCAATACCGCTGGCACCTCTGTTAAAATGGATAATTAATCTTTTCGATGTGGTGCTGACAAAATTATCCAGGTCTCTGACAGGCAGACTATTCCCGATAAAAATATTACTTCCTGCAGGAACTTGCTTTATAATTTCTGTTATGATTACAGTTTCATTCGGAAATTTTGCGTTCACGATGATTCTGTTTTTAATTGATTCACTTATTACTTCTGCTTTATTGAAAGCTTTCAGCCATTCAGAATTTTTCCTGCTGAACTTTTTTATTTTGAGAAAAGAGATGAGCTGCCGGCAAAATACTTCAGGCTCAACACTCAGAATTGCTTTTGCATTTCTTGCTGGGTCAAATTCATCTCCGTAATGATTTATCAGATATCTGTTTGCATTTGATTCAGCAAGAAAATTTTCAATTAATGATGAAGTTGGTGTCCTGCCAAATTGTAGTATCACTTCCGGATCGTGATCATGATTAAAACTATCTGATTTCAATATTGAATTGAAATTTGAAATTATATCTTTGGCTTTTTTACCAGCACCAAATCTCATTTGCGAAAGCCCATCTGCAAAAACCGGATACTTAAGCAAAGCAGAAAGTTTTTTAATTGATTTAATCAATTCACGATCGGATTCCATCGGTCCTGCGATGATAATGCCCCTGTTATATTCAATTAATTCATCAATAATTCTTTTTGTAATTCTTTTTATTTGAGAACCGTTCTGTGTAAATCCTATTTTTTTATTAACAAATTTTTGCGGTTTTAATTTGAAAAATTTTCTGCAAATCTCGTCCGTGTAAGAAAATGGTTCCAACGGTTTCCTGAATGGGAAATTAAGATGAACCGGACCTCTATCTTCAGTTAGGCTGATTTGATAAGCTTTCATTGCTATCTTTTGCAAGTGGTAAAAACCATTTTCGTTGATTGAAGGTAAACCCAAATCACGGAACCATCGTATGTGATTTTTAAAGATGTTGTATTGATTGATTGTTTGATTTGCCCCAGTGCCAATTAATTCAGGTGGACGATCTGCGGTGCAAATAATCAAAGGTGTTCGTTGCTGATACGCTTCAATGATAGCCGGATATAATTCGGCAACAGCAGTTCCCGATGTTGTAACAATTATAACCGGTTGGTCAGTTGCTTTTGCTAATCCAAGTGCAAAAAAGGCGGAGCTTCTTTCGTCAATATTGATGAAAGATTTTATTTTTCTGTTCTTTGACAAAACGTACGTCAACGGCGTGCTTCTGGAACCGGGAGAGATGCAAGCGTATCGAACTCCGAGTGTCGCAAGCTGATCAATAAAAATTTGTGCCCAAAGAATATTTCTATTTACTTTTGTTTTCATCAGTGAACAAAGATAAAATGGTATTCAGTTTTAAATTAATTTCAAGGAATTCCTCTTCTGCATCGGAATTTTTCACTAAACCGGCACCGGCAAATGCAGTGACTTTACTTTCTCTTACCAGCGCAGAACGGATTGATACAGCCAATTCGCAATTACCATCAAAATCCATCAATCCAATTAATCCTGAATAAAGTCCTCGATCGTGTGATTCAAATTTTCGTATCAGGTCCTTAGCTGTTTCTTTCGGAACTCCACAAACAGCCGGTGTAGGGAATAATGAATCAATAAGCTCAAATAAATTTTCTTTAGAATTAAGTTCAGCGGATATCCTTGTGATGAGATGCTGAATGTTGTCAAGCTTTCTGATTTGCTTTTCCTCGATGATTCGAACTTTATCTGAGTAGTGAATTAATATTTCAGAAATAAAATCACTTACAAACAAATGCTCCTGATGATTTTTCTCGCTGGTTCTTAGTGTTTTTTCCAGTTCATAATCCGATTCCAACTTTTCACCTCTTGGTGCAGAACCGGCAACAGATTCAACCTCCGCAATATTATCAGATACTTTAAGAAACATTTCAGGAGATGATCCGAAGAAGATAGAATTATTTTTTTGGATGAAGAATAAATAACAATCGGGAAATCTTTTGAATAATTCTTTCAGCAGTATGCTCCAGATTATATCTGTATTCAGATTAAAAGTATATGCACGCGATAAAACTAATTTATTAACAGTACCGTCGTTTAGTTCCTTGAATGCCTTTGCAGCTATGTTTTTCCATAGCGCTAATTCGTTACTGTCAGATGTTGACTTAGTAAATGTTTTTGGAAAAGTAGTTTGAGCCAAATCCTCAGTAATTGCTGATAACTTTTCTAAAAATGAAACCAGGTTGCTCTTAATAATGTCCTGGTCACTCGCGCTATTAATTATGAAATTGTAGCAGCCATAAACTTCATCATTTCGAAATGCTAAAAGAAATTCTGGAACGTAAACTCCAAGAGATTCAAAATCAATCCATTCTTCTGCAAACTTTACATTATCAAACTTAGCGGAACAGCACAGTATAAATCTGTTTGATTTATTTTTGTCATCCCAATTGGAAATAAAATTGTGCTTCCAGTAATCATAATTATCTGTAAGTGATGTAAAATTTTTGATTTTATTTGAGGTTAGTTCCAGAGCGGTATTCAATCCATAGACTGTGAGTTTGTTATTTGGAGTTCGGAAGAAAAAAATGTCGTCGAAGTGTTTATTTAAATTATTAATGAGTGACAGTGCATCAAATTGTTCAAGATCGAAAGCAAAGCTGATCAACTTAGGTTCATCAATTTTTCTTAAAGATTCTGTAAAAGAAGTAAAATCATTTAAAATATTTTCTACATTTACTTTCATTAAAAGTTTAAATCATCCTCGATTGTATCTAAAATTCTCAAATAACTATCGTATCTCTCGGGAGAAATTCGATTTTTTTCGACCGCTTCGATCACAGCACAGCCAGGTTCGTGATGATGCGTGCAGGTATTGAATTTACATTTATTAATGTATTTGCCGAATTCGATGAAGTAATGTCCGAGATCTGATTTGCGAATACCATAGGGATCAATTTCTCTAATTCCCGGAGTATCTATAATAAAAGTATTCTCATCAACTTTTATCATCACCGATGTTACAGTTGTATGAGTTCCCTTGGAAGAAAACTGGCTGATTTCTCCAATTTTCAGCTTCAGCTCGGGATACATTTTATTTAGCAATGAAGATTTCCCAACACCTGAATGGCCCCAGAATAAATTCTTTGCGTCTTTTAACTCTTCCTTCAGAGATAAGATTCCAGTATTGGTTTCAGCGCTTGTCAAAATGAATTTATAACCAATCCCTTCATAAAGTTTATTCCAATCATTAGCAAAGTCCGATTGATCGAGATCAATTTTATTCAGTACAATTGTAACATTCAGATGAGAACTTTCTGCAGCCACAAGAAATCTATCGAGAACACGGTTATTAAAATCCGGAGAAGTTACACTTGTTACAACCACAACATTATCAATATTTGCAGCAACAACCTGTTCAAGTCTTTCGCCTCTGTAACTGGCTCCTCGTACTTTAGGAAGCTTCCGTGAGAGGTGGTTTTTTCGCTTTCCAATCTTTTTGATAACACCGGAACCATCTTTGTTCAAATCATATTCAACGCAGTCACCAACTGTAATAAAATCTGTGAAGAATAATTTATCCTTCTTCATTTCAAAATCTTTTTTGAATTTACCCTTTAGTGAACAAAGAATTTCTTCATCCTGATTTTCGGGAATCAAATAATAATGCTTGCTTTCTATTTTGGTTATGGTGCCTTTTATCTCAATCTCAATTTTTTAAAAATGACAATAAAAAATAAAACCTTCCATCATCCATATCAAATGAGGCTGGCTTTAATAACTTTGAGAGAGAAATAAAAAAGGGAAGATGAAATCACCTTCCCAAAGGACGAGGGTGTTAGGGGTGTGACTAGGCCGAAGCCCATAGCTGCCGGATTGAGGTGCTTGTTATACCACTCCTAATAATAATCAAAATAAAATATCTGAGAATCATAGCTATAACTGGTTGGATAACCATTAGAATTGTATTCATATTTAAATTCAGTGATAGAATTATCATTTCCCATCATAAAATTTATTTGAGTATGCTTAATAACATTGTTTTTACTAATTGCATAAACAGAGATTCCGGCAGTGTTTTGTCTTAAAGGATTATTCATATCATCATATTCATATTTATCATTAAATGAAAGTTTGCCATCTTGATAAAAATTCTTCTCAATGACATTTCCGTTTACATCATAAAATAATTCTGTAAACTTTCTTTCTACATTATCTGGAGAATAGATTTTTGTTTTTGATAACCTATTTTTAATGTCATATTCATATTTCGCTGTACTTCTTAATTCATAATTTTCATCTGCCATTTTCAGATAAGTTTGGGTTTTAGAAATTAAACTCTGCTCATTATACTCATAAGCTAAAAAAGAATATTGAGGTACACCAAGAGATGTAGTAAACGTAGTTTCCTTAATAATATTTCCATTCTTCTCGTATTCGTAGTTTGTTTCACTTTCTAATTTGTTATTATTAAACATTTGAACTTTTATGATTTTATCTGAATGGTTATAAAAATATTCTGTATAATTATTTTCATTGGAGTAGATTTTGTGAAGTAAATTCTTCTGAAACTCTTGAGATTGTATGACTTCATTTAAACAACCAATGAGTATAAAAATAATTATAGAAAAATTTAATATTATATTTTTCATTTAATTTTTACCTAAAATAACTATCAGTCAAAATCTTGCCGAAAGGTTTAGGATAATATTATTAACATTTATATCCTGAAAAGTTCTCGACACATTAACTCCATAGTTATCGCCAAAATCTTTCCACCAGCCGTAACTGTATGCTACATCAATCCCAAATACTGAGTCGATAAGAATTCCTGCACCAAGAGTAAAATATTTTTTATCAAAATCTGAAGGATCCTCAGCATACGGTGATTGCAAATACATTACACCAGCCCGACCAAAAATTGGAAGATTTGGTAACTTTACTTCGGCACCAAGGTGATAATCAATTGTAGTTGTAAATAAATCATCAATCTCTTTTTGTCTTGCATCGCGATACTCATAATCAAATCCTTCAGTAAATTCCATTTGAGTATAATCCATTATTTTAACATCACCGGCTAAAGTAACAATAGATAGACTCGTTGAAGCCCCCAATGTGTATTCGTAAGGTGTTTTTATTTCATACTGTATTGGGTCACTGATTGCAGGATTCAATGAATACTCAAAGCCTGTTCCAAAGTAGCTGTTTGCATCAACCAGAAAATCTTCTTTGATTGTGTAGTAGCTTGGGAATTTTACAGAGGCGCCAAATCTGAATTTATCATTCCAGTTGTATAGAATTCCAAGATGTGAATCCCAGCCTGATAAGTCCCAATCAATAACATCATTCATATAAAAAGTTTTAAAATCTCGAGTTGTTTGATCTCCCGGAACAAGCTCGAGGTTTGAACCATAATTATTTCTGGTATCATCTTCCCAATAATCACTTTCGCTTTTATAGCTTCCCGAAAGTATGTTAAATGTTCCGCCAACAAAAAATCCCTTTGCTATTTCAAAAGATGTTGCAAAGGACCATTTATCTATATAGCCCTGTTTTTTTATTTGGCCTGATTGATTCAGAAAACCATTTATTAATGTTGTGTCTCTTATATAATCATTCGTGTTTGGATCTCTGATTTCATAAGCTAAACCTAAATCATTTGTGATAGGTATCTCTTCGTTATACTCACCGGTTAAGGTCTGAATCATAGAGTTATTCTCTGGATTGAAACCATCAAATTCCATGATTCGGTTGAAATCCTTTACACGGTTGTAACCCATTGCAACAACCCAGCTTCCCTGAATAGTTGGAAATGGATAAACTAAACCAAATTGATTAAAATTGACTGAAGTCTTGTTCGCATTAGACGTTGCATCAAAAAAAGTCGTGTTATTATTAAACGAATTAAAACTCATTCCAGTGGATAGCTCTGCTTTTTTTATTAAACCAATTCCAGCAGGATTAAACAGAACTCCTGAAAAGTCATTACTTAAAGCGGAGAAGCCATTTCCCATAGATAGTGCTCTTGCACCATTGTACAGACCTGGTTCACTGAGTAAAAGAGCATCGTTATAATTTTGCGAGAAGCTAAACTGAGCGCATAAAATTAATAATGTAATTGTTAAAACTAGTTTCATTGTCGTCCCTTGTCTTTTCTTTCAGGACTGCGAACTGGAGGAACTGTATTGATCTCTCCACCTCCTCTATGACTGCCGCCTTGCAATGGATCTCTTTCACGATAAGTATCTTGCGGTTTATGTGGCTGCCTGTCCCTTGGTGGATTTGTGCCATTTGATGGTGGACGATAGACAGGTGGCGTAGGTGGTGGTGGATCAACAATGATTATTATTGGACCCGGTATATACGGATCAACTGGTGGATAGTAAATCACTTCTTCTTCATAGACTATATGTCTTGGGACAGTATAACACCCGCTCAAAGTCATAAGTCCTAATCCAAATACCATTATGAAAAATATCCCCTTCATTGAATTATCTCCTGTTCCTGGAGCCAGAATTATTAGAACCTCTATTTCCACTGTTACCACTTGGCGGTGTAGAAGTTCGTGGAGAATTATTTCCGCTTGGTGGTGAATAACTCCTCGGAGTATTGTTATTTGATTTCGGAGGAGAATAAGATCTTGGTGGATTATTATTATTTTGTTTTGGTGGAGTATACTGCTTTGGTGGCGTATTATTTCTGTTATCAGTCGAAGTATTTGTCCTTGGATTATTATCCTTCCTCGGTGTCTGATTATTATTTGTTCTGGTGTTTACATTCGGCTGCTTTGTGTTAGTATTTGTTCTGGTATTATCTTTCCCAAAGAGTTTCTTTGTTTCATTACTGATTCTGTTATTTTTATTAATTCTTTCCGAAGTGTTGCTACTATTTCTTTTTATCGTTTCACTTGAAACATCATTTCTTTTATTGATGCCTAAAGTTTTATTGGTTGAAACCTCTCTATCAAGACCTAGCTGTTTGTTGTTTCTAACTTCACTTGTTCTGTTTATCTCTCTGTTAGAGTCATTACTTCTTTTGGTGTCAATAGTTCTGTTGGTAGTATTCAAACCAACTACTTCTCTTGTTAGGTCTCTGGATTTATTTTCAATTCCTAAAGTACGATCTCCAACATTTGTTCTGCTAACGGTCAAATCTCTATCTCTGGTTAAGTTATCTCTTGATCTATCAAGTGACCTATCGCTAACCGATACAAGTGGATCTCTGGTTCTTTCACCATAATTACGACCGCCTGAGTTATTTCTCAAACCAGAAACATATTCACTTCTGGTTTTGTAACTGTAATTAGAATAATAACCACCGGATCCATAGTATGGATAGTAATATGGATCATAATAATAATAGTAACCGGGATAATAACTATAGTAATATGGGTATGGGTAATACCATCCATAACCACACCAGCATGAAGAATAGTACGGCCAATAAGGGTAGTAGCTCCAGTAGCCCCATCCCCAGCTAATTCCTATACTGATTGTGGGATAGTAATCAACATAATAGCTGCGGTAAGGATAACCTTCATAGTAATTGTTAATTATTATTGTTTCTTCATCCAAAGTATCTGTATCTGATTCAGAGTAATAATTAGATTCATCGCTGACATCATCCTCAGAATAATAATTAGCTACTTCTGAAGATTGTTCATAATCAGGAATTGAAGAGGTATCAGATGTAGCTATCTGTGTGTAACATCCAGTAAAAGAGTAAAACACTACAAAAGTTACGGTCAGTAAAAGTATTTTATATGTTTTCATTTTATCCCTCGTTTTTTAATCTAGTGTAATTTAAACAATTATCGAGCCTGCTTAAAGAGCTAAAATGAGTTCAAAAAGAAGAGATTTTGATCATTTTATTTGACGGCCTGTATTGTATTATAAACTATTGTGTACTGCTTAAGAGACAGTTGGATGAGGCATTGGGGAGAATATTTTCAGAAAATATTTTTTATATATTCAATTTTAAAGGATCTATCGGCAGCATTTTTCGTATCTGTTTTATTACTTAGTAGGTCTCTCAGATCAAAGCCCAAAGTAAATCCAGTTCCAATTGACCACCTGATACCGGCATTTAGATAACCTTTACCGCTTCCAAAATCAGAGTTGTTATCATTAAAGGCAAAGTCATATTCTACTAAGAGGGAAAAACTTGATCCTAAAGTTTTCTCAACCCCAGCTCGAACATCAATAAAGTTATCCCCATCGTTTCCTTCAAGAGAATAGTTAACTGTTCCATGCAAGCTCATGTAACCTAAGAAATCAAAATTTTTACTTACTGCTCCAAAAAATCCTGGCGACTTGATTGAATAGCGGTTAAGTTCCTCATCATAAGTTCCTTTACCTTGAGAATCAAAACCCAATGTTATCGCTGGCATCAATGTAGTCTCGTTAAATACCCTCGCTCTGATAGCAACACCCGGCCAGCTATACCAATCTACTTTTCCTGATCCAATTAAATTGCCGCCGCCATATGAAATACCGATACTGACATTCTCAAAAACACCTGCTTCAATGACTGCAATTAAAACACCTGCCGGTAGTATTTCAGTTGTTACACCTACAACTCCCTTTTCTAAAATTCCCGCAGAAGGCATGTCAATCAAATATCGATATTCATATTTTGCTTGATCGCCAGCTGTTCCCTGGGAGTAGATAGGTAAAGAAATAAGAAATATTAGTAAAAATATATTAAGTAGTTTCTGCATAGTGCTTATTATTGAATGTTAAAATTTAATAACACATGATAAGAATTAAAAATATTTTTGCCGCCACACGGGTATGATATTTACTATTGCACAATTAACTTTATTCAGCACAGGTTAATCATAAGATTGACATAACCAAAGCCATTTCACTTGTTATTCAGCAGAGTCAGTAATATATTTTTTGTTAAAATAATTAGGATTATGAAGAAATATTTAGCGTTCGTATTACTTACTTTATTAATGATCGGTTGCTCGACTTCAGATGTTTCGCAAAGCAGTTCATCTTCGGAACGAAATATTTCCGAGCCTGAAATTGCAAAACAAAAAGCGGTTGAACACTTTATAAATGGCTCCATTGCAGAATCAAAAGGAGATTACTCTTCTGCAATAAAGGAATATAATCAGGCACTGGATTATGATACCAGTGCAGGTATTTGCTTTTCACTTGCAAAAAATTACTTTGCAATTAATAAGCTCGGTAATGCATTAAAATATTCCAAATTATCAGTTCAACTCGATTCAACCAAAACTGAATATCAACTTTTACTTGCAGACATCTTCATCCAGGCGAGAGAAAATGATTCCGCAGCAGTAGTGCTTGAAAAAATTCTAACAGCTGATTCAACTGATGTTAATACTTACTATAAACTTGCCAGAATTTATGAAAGCACAAGACCTTTGGAAGCGATAAAGATTTATGATAGACTAATAAATATAATCGGATTGGATTGGAATGTACTTTTACGTGTTGCAGAATTATATGAAAAGCTCGGCTACAAAGAAAAAGCAGCTGAATCAGTAGAGGGATTACTTGAAATTGACCCAAGCAATGTAGCACTACAAAAACTTGCAATAGATTTTTATGTAAGGAATGGTTACAATGAAAAAGCTTTAGTAATGCTTGATGAACTAATTGAAACAATGCCGGATGATCTTGAAGCAAGAGAAAAAAGAGCGCAGATTTACATAATTCAAAATGATTGGGAAGGAGCTTCAAAGGAGTTTAAGTATATAATCGAAAAGCCAGATGTTCCGCTGGAAGCAAAGGTGGGCATTGGTGCAACTTATTTTGCTAAATCATTTTCAGATTCAACAGCATTACCGGTTGCAAAAGAATTTTTCGAATCCATTGATAAAGACACAACTGATTGGCAAGTAAAACTTTACCTGGGAGCAATTGCACTTAATGAAGGGAATGATTCACTTGCAATAGAAAATTTTAAATATGTTACTGAAAATGCAAGCTGGCACGTTGAATCGTGGATTAGACTCGGTGGATTATACTTTGACAACCGGCATTACGAAGATGCAGAAACAATTATGAGAGAGGCAATAGAACTTTTTCCCAATGAATTTGCTGTTAATCTGATACTTGGCTTATCGCTTGCTCAGCAAAATAAAGCACTGGAATCTAAGGATTATTTAAAGAAAGCAGTTGAACTAAATCCTTCTGATGTAAACTCATTATCAGCTTATGGATTTACTTTAAGCCAGTTACAAGAAAACGAAGAAGCGGTTGAATATCTTAATCGTGCTCTGCGTGTTGATCCAAACAATGTAAATGTGCTTGGTCAATTGGGATTGATATATAACAACCTTGAAATGATGTCAGAGAGCGATAGTCTTTATGAATATGCTCTTCAAATTGATCCGCAGAATGCTCTCATAAATAATAATTATGCGTACTCACTTTCCGAGAGAGATCTTGAAATTGAGCGGGCACTTGGAATGATAGAAATTGCAATGGCAGCAGATTCATCTAATTCTTCTTACTTAGATACTTACGGCTGGATCTTCTTTAAGCTGGGTGAATATGAAAAAGCTTACTACTACATTAAAAAAGCAATTGATGCTGATGGCGAAAGTAATGCCGTGCTGCTTGAACATTTAGGAGACGTTCTTTTTATGCAGGGTAAAAAAGAGGAAGCACTTGATTTATGGAAAAGAGCACTTGATCTCGATTCATCGAATGAGATATTAATGAATAAAGTATCCACAGGTGCCATTTGAAAATCTTTACAAGAATTTTACTTCCTGCATTTATTTTATTTTTTTTAGTTGAAGGATGCGTTCCCTCGAAGCCAACCGAAGATGTTGAATTGCTTCCATCTGAAAGATTGATCAACAAGCTTGAAGCTAACAGAAGGAAAATTAAAAACTTTGAAGGAGTTGGTGTATTTGAGATTGAATCGGCGCAGTTTAACAACAGTGCAACGTTTCAGATAATAATGCAGAAACCAGACTCAATCTACTTCTCCGTACTTGGTCCTTTCGGAATTGAATTAGCTCAGGCTCTTGTAACGAAAGACAATTATATATTTTATGATGCTCTGCAAAACACTGCATACCGTGGAGGAGTAGATGATGATATACTAAAAAATATCTTTAAAGTTAATCTTTCGTTCACTGATTTACTTGATGCATTTATTGGCTCAGTTAATTTGACACCTAACCTTTACAAGCAGCCGAGTAGCTATTCTGTTGAGGGAGAACAATATGTCCTTACTTATGTCGATCGAGAAAATGATTTGACCTCGGTTTACAAAGTAGATATTCGTCAACTTGGAATTACTAACTATAACCTGAAGTCGGATGATGAACAAATTAATTTAGAGGGTAAATATTCAAAATTTGAGCTAATCGAAAACGTTGCTATTCCATTTAATATTGAGATAATGAACAAGGTGCAGAACCAAAAAGTTACCATTAAGTATAAAAATATTTTTGCGAACTCTAAAGGCGTTAAAGTAAAATTTGAATTACCAGGCGATGCCGAAATTATAGAATGGTGATCAAACTTAAATATTTAATTCCAGTCTTCTTCTTCATTATTGAATTCTATCCACAATCTGAAGATATCAGCCAGAAAAGATCCGAACTCTCATCTATCAAAACAGAAATTAATAATCTTGAGAAAGAATTAGCCTCCAAATCCGTAGCCGAAAAAAAATCTTTTGAAGCTGTTGAGAATCTTAATAAACAAAACTATCTTATAAATAAAGTGCTCGGTCAATTGCGCACCGAGATCAACAGAAAGGAAAATGAAATAAAAATCGTTGAAAGAAAAATCAAGCAAACAGAATCAGAGATAAAAATATTGCAGGATAACTATGCCACTTATGTGAAGGCAATTTATAAAAAGGGACAGTATAATGAGCTTGAAAGTCTTTTCGATGCTTCATCGCTGCAGCAAGCAGTTATGCGTACGTACTACCTGCAGGTTTTTGCGAATCAACGCAAAAAAGATTTAACAAAGCTTGAAGATAAAATAAGTGAGCTGGATGAATCAAAAGCTCTTTTGAAGAAAGAAAGAAATGAAAAATTATTACTTGCAATGGCAAGAGATGATGAGAAGAAAGTTTTAACTCAAAAGTTAAATGAGAGAAAAACAGCTCTTAATTCAATTAAGAAAAACAATAAAGAATTAAAGAAAGTAATTGTTGCTAAAAAAGAAGCACAGAAGAAAACAGAGCAGCTTATTGCTCAGCTAATCGAAAGAGAGGCGGCAGCAAATAAAGATCTATTTGTTTCGAGAGATAAAACTTCAGGTGAAAAAAATAAAATTAAAGATGAAAATGTTGGTTACGATTATGATCTGAATACGACATCATTTGCTTCTTTTGCCGAGCTTAAAGGCAAAATGATCTGGCCATTACACAAAGGTAAAGTCATAAGGAAATTTGGTGAGAACAAAAATAAATCCCTCAACACAGTTACATTGAACTATGGTGTTGATATTAAAGCCGATAAAGATAAAAATGTACGTAGTGTTGGTGAAGGAGTAGTTGCAGCTATAGACTGGCTCCCTGGATATGGAAATGTGATTATCATTTCACATAAGAATAATTATCGTACTGTTTACAGTCACGTCTCTGAGATTTTTGTGTCGGAAGGGGATAAAGTAAAATCAGGTTCTGTCCTTGCCTCGGTTGATGAAAGTATTGACGGGTACATTTTACACTTTGAGATCTGGAAGGGCAGAGATAAGCAGAATCCTGAACTTTGGCTGGCGAAAAACTGATTGTTATGACTGCTGACAACAAAAAATCTTTTCAAACTTAGCTTTTTACTTTCGCAAGTGAAGATTGCATTAGTTGGAAGATTTGGAGAAGGGAAAATACTATCGGGTCCCGAAAAGGTTGCCAAGAATCTTTTCAATGAAATCTCACTTACAAACAAAGACACTGTATTCCTTAGTTATTTCTTTAAAACAGAAAAAACGAGAAATTTTAAAACACTTCTTTTTGGTTTTCAGAAATTATCTTCAGATCGACGGGTTTACCGATTAGGTCTGTTTAGATTAATCCTTGAACTTTATAAAATAAGGCCTTCAATTATTCATCTTGTTACTTTTGAACGATTTACTATAGGAGTTTTTCTGTTAAAACCACTACTCAAGTATAAAATTGTATATACAGTTCACGGCATTTATAAATTCGAACAAACTATATTTATCAATAAACCTACGTTTATTTCAAAGTTAAAGGATTTAACTTTAGAGAGATTAATATTTAAAAAATCGGATGTTCTTGTTTTTTTGTCTCAAAAGATGATAGAATTAGCCAAGAATTATTATGAAGTGAATTCTTCAGATTCTCTGATTATTCCAAACGGAGTCTTGGTCCACGATAATTATGAGTCAAGAAATTTCAACTTAAACCACAGGTTGGAAGTCTTATTTTATAATGGTTTAGAAAATTCTCGCAAGCGAGGACTCGAAGATTTATTAATAATATTTTCTGACAAAAGGTTAAAAAACTATCATCTTACAGTGATTGGAAATTCAATTAGTACAAGTTCTGATGATATAAGTCTAATTCAACCATTGCCTGAAAAAGCAATATATGAATTTCTTAGAGATAAGCATATTTTAATTGATAACCTGGGATACATGCCTTTTTCAATTTTTGCTATGGAGGCGATGGCATTAGGAATGGTAATTCTTGTTTCTGATCAATCAGGTATTGCATCTTTCATTAAAAACGGGATAAATGGTTTCGTGTATAAGGAAACTCAACCCGAACAAATAACTGACATTTTAGTTGAAATATTGGAAGCTAAACATAAGCTGAAGGAACTAAGTAGAGAAGCTTATTTAACTGCTCGAGACTTAAGTTGGAATAAAATAGCTGCACAATACCTCCAGGCTTATAGGGAATTACTTGCTTGATTAAAATTTGTCATATTGTTAATCTTATTACAGGTACGGCTGATGGTGTTTATGCTAATCTAAAATCCATTTTTAGAAATTATGATCGAAATAAGTTTGAACATATTCTGGTTTTTCAAGGAGGCCAAAAAATTGAAAATGAAGTGCGCGAGCTTGGTGTTAAGGTTTATACTTCTGAATCTTTAAAGAAAAAGATTTCATTAAAAGCCTTCTCAGATATTTACGGAGTAATAAAATCTGAACAGATAGATATAATTCATGCTCATTTAATTAAACCATATGCGATTGCTGGTCTCATCAATATATTCCTGAAAAAGAAATTTGTATTTAATTATCATGGAATATTTCTGAAAAATAATCCCTATTATAACTTTATTGAGAGAAGCATTTATTCAGCAATTCATTTTTTGATTTATTCGTTTAGTAACGATGATGCTGTTCTTGTCCCATCAAAAATGTGCAAACAATATCTGATGGAAGAAACTAAATTATTTCCCGAACCTATTGTCTATTACAATGGCTATTCTCTGAAACAGAATTTTCCTGAGGGTAATAGTAGCATTGCACAACGGATTGAAAACTTGAGGAAAGATAAAAGAATAGTCGCTGTCATCGGAAGACTTGAAATTGACAAGCGAATTGACCAAGCTGTGATGTTAATTAAAAGTTTAGTTGATCGGGGAAAAAATGTTCACCTTCTAATTTTCGGTGATGGCAGCTTAAAGATTAAAATGGATCAGCTGGTTCAACAATACGAGTTAAAAAACTCAATTGATATTTTTGGTTATGTAGAAGAAGTTAAGAACTATTACAAATATTTTGATTTAGTTTTGTTCACATCTGATTGGGAAGGAATGCCTTTAACAATGTGGGAAGCTATGTCAAGTGAAGTTCCAGTTGTTGCGCCGGATGTTGGCGGATTTAAAGAAATACTTGAAGAAAATGAATGCGGACTCGTTTATAAACCAGGAAATATGAAGGATGCTGAAGAAAAGATAATGAAGCTCTTAAATGATGCAAAATTGAGAAAAAAATTAGGTGAAAATGGAAGGGTGGCAATTGAGTCCAACTACACCGAGAAGAAATTTATCCAGCAGATTGAAAAAGTTTACACTAACTTAATGGCTGAATGAAAAACATTCTTCACATTACGCCGAATTTTAATTATAGCTGCGGCAGAAGCAAACTAGCTTTTCTCTACTTAAAGTATTTTGGTGGCATTGATAACTATAAAACACATTTTATTACTAACGGTGGAGATGCTCTTAGCAGGTTAAATGAAATACCAAATCTGCATTTTGAGAGATTTGATTTTTCTACTGGGTTTAGAAATTTAATATACAAAAGCTATCTTTACAGAAGCTTAAAGCAATATGTTCTTAATAATGAAATTGGTCTTATTCACACTCACCATAGATTTGCCGAATTTATAGCGACAAAAATTGGCACAGAATTAAACATTAAAACTATTACATCAGCGCATAGTTTTGTAAAAGGATTCGAGCGAACTAGCTTCAAATCTCACAAAATAATTTCGGTAAGTAAATCACTTAGCAACTACTTAGTTATAAAATATTGCGTAAATAAAGAAAAGTTAATTACACTATACAATCCAATCGAGCAGCCCACTCAAATAGATTCAGAAACGACTGACAGATTTAAATTAGAAAATAGTTTCTCGCCTGATAATAAAGTATTATTATTTGTTGGAAGAATTGGTAAGGATAAAGGGTATGACACATTAATTAGTTCGTTAGCATACGTTACGAGAAAAAATAAGAATGTAATCCTAGTCATCAATGGACATACTAAAGAAAAAGTATTTAGCCACAAATCAACTTCAAATAATGATAATATTGTTTTTATTCCACCCCAGAAAGACAATAACTATTTGTATTTGTTAGCCGATATTGTCGTATTACCTTCAAGAGTTGATCCATTCCCATTCGTTATGATCGAAGCGGGTTCGTATAAAAAACCGTTTATAGGAGGAAATACCGGAGGCATTGCGGAGTTTATTGAAGATGGTATTAACGGATTACTTGTCGATCCCGAAAATCCGCAGGTTCTTGCTGAAAAAATTATTTACCTGCTTAATAACCCGCAAATTGGAAGAACAATGGGAGAAAAACTTTATGAAAAGGTGAATCGTCTTTGTGATTATAATAACTATTTTAACGAAGTAGAAAAAATTTATAACTCACTTCTTAACAGGGAATGATTTTTAAAAAACTCTTATCCGATCCTGATGAAGTTACTCAAAAGGTTTTCGATTCAATAAAATTGAAAGAACCGCTTTTACTTACTTATTTCAATCAACATTGCTTTAATGTCTATTATGAAGATCAGAAATACCGGCGCGTAATTGATGTTAATTTCCATTCATATCAAGCTGATTTAGGTGTATATCTTGCCGCTAAATTTCTAAATCACTCAGACCCCAAGCGAATAGAGTCCACAGCAATGAATGAAAATATTTTAAATGCGTTGATAAAGTATAAAATTCCAATCGTTATTGTTGGAGGCAATTTTTCAGAAAAATTTATCCGGAATACAGCGAATGAAAAAGGAATAAATTTAATTTATTACTTGAACGGATTTTTTGATGATGCGGCTCTGGTTGAAAGTATCAATCAACTAAATAATTTGGATGCTCAGGTATTCTTTATTGGTATGGGCGTACCTAAGCAAGAATTATTTGCCGAGAGATTATATAATTCTTCAACGAATAAAATTATTATCTGTGTTGGAAATTTTTTCGAATATTATTTTGGTACTAAGAAAAGAGCGCCTGTTTTGTTTCAGAAATTTGGTCTTGAATGGTTGTTCAGATTATTTTCTGAACCAGGAAGATTGTGGAAAAGATACATCATTGGAATTCCTGAATTCACATACCGGGTTGCTAAAATCAAAATAGGTAAGAAAGTCACGTAATTAAAACTTGTATTGTATCTTGAAGCCAGATATATTTTATCAAATAAAATAAATTTTGAATGAGAATATTTTTTACAATTCAATTTGTATTTCTTTTATCGCAGCTCTCATTTGCTCAGAGCGAAGTTGTATCCCTTCTGGAGAAGCAAAGTGGAATGGAGATTGGGCTGCATTTCAAACAAGAACCATTCAATCAGAAATTTTCAGATGGCAAAGCAGTCATTGAATATTTCAACTTCATAAACGAAGGACTGCCGGGAACACCTATATTACCCTCCAAAACTTATTTTATCGCTCTTCCACCTCATAGTCAAGTTAGAATTCAATTAACTGAACAAAAATATTCTTTTATTAAAAATTCATTGCCAGCACTGAATCCTGAAATGAATCTTTCCAATGATTCGTCAATTATTTATAACGAATCTCAACCTGATTTAACAAAATTTACTTCTGACCAATATCCAGATTCTGAAATTGAAGTAATTGGGTACACCTGGCTTAGAGATTATTATTGTACGATTGTAAGAATAAATACTCATTCATATAACTGGAAGAAGAGGGAAATAAGAGAGCTACTCTCAGCAACAATGAACTATGAATTTTCTGAACATATAGCTTTCAATCTCAACGAAAGACCTGTCGGTGAGTTCGATAATATTTTGAAAAAAGTAATTTTAAATTATAAAGTTGCATCTAAATTTCGAGTAGATAAATCAGAGCATTCAGTGTCAGATACTTCAGGAAACTGGATTGATTATGCAAGTGAATATGCAAAACTTCAAATACCTGATGATGGAATTTACAGGATAGGTTATGATGAGATTTTAAGTTATGGTATTAATCCTTCAAGTATAAATCCAAAATCATTTAAGATATTTTCTAAAGGAGACGAAATTCCTATTTACGTTTCTGGGGAAAGTGATTTGTCATTTGATCCCGGAGATTTCGTTGAGTTTTGGGCCCAAAAAAATTATGGGTCAGATGATTATGGAAATATCGTTTCAGTTGGTGTTGATTATTTGAATTATCTTGATCGCTATTCTGATACATCAATTGTTTGGCTAAAATGGGACGGAGTTGATGGTAAAAGAATTAGTATTCAGAATACAACTGCAACCGGACTTACTGATACTTTGTTCTCACACAAAGCGTTTTCTCACCTAGAGGAGGATGTAAGGCTGTGGTACTATGATGCCGTTTCTCCCCGAGTTCAGCTTCCACAATGGCAAGAAAACAAAGTTTGGACATGGCAATTTCTTGGCAATGGCGGCAGCATAGATTTTAATTTCACTGCAACTGATTTTGCACCCAATGCTGCTGTTAATGTAGTTGCACGAATGATAAGTAACGCAACTGATCAACTTTTTACAAACAACCACCGCTTTGGATTAAGTTTAAACTCTGCTTCACCATTGGATACTATAGTTTTCAGCTACAAGCAAACTGTAAACTTTCCCGGGGAATACAACTCAAATCAATTGGTCACAGGAAATAACTTTGTCAGGATTTTCGGTATGCAGAACGATTCACTGCGATGGCACCAGGCTTTGATCGATTGGGTTGATATCGAATATCAGAGATTCAATGTTGCAGACAATGATTCATTGTTAATTCGTGTTGATGAAAACACTGCTACTTCAGAGAGAGTTGTCAAAGTTTCGAATGTAACACAGCAATCTGGAGATATGCTAGTTTATAAAATCAAACCATCATTTAAGAAAATTACTTCGTTCAACATCACGAATTCTGTTTTAACATTTACTGATACTGTTGCTGCAAATGATGAGTATATAGTTATCAAGCAAAGTCTAACCGAAACGCCAATATTTCAGAAGAAAAAGTTTTTTATAAATCTTCGTGATTCAAATCGTGGTGCAGATTACATTGCTATTACGAACCGAATTCTTCAATCATCCGCTGAACAATACATTGATTTCATTAATAATAATTATGAAACAAGAAATGAACTAATTTATGTCGATGATATTTACGATGAATTTTCATTTGGCTGCGCAAAACCTGAAGCAATCAAAGATTTTCTTTATTTCGCAAATAAAAACTGGATTGCTCCCGCACCTTCGTTTCTAATGCTTCTCGGTGATGCAAATTATGACTACAAGAATAAAATTACTCCGCCACCAACCGTTTTAAGAAAAAATTTAGTTCCATCATTTGGCAATCCTGTCAGTGATGTCTGGTTTACAATGTGGGATTCTTCAAACGTCAACATACCTCAAATGTTTGTTGGAAGAATTCCTGCAACCATGAATTCTGAGGTGCAGTTCTATCTGAACAAACATCAGACTTATTTAAGCAGAAGGTTTGATGATTTTAATAAACGTTATCTTTTCTTCAGCGGCGGAGATGCAAACAATCCAAGCCAGCTTGAGTTATTAAATTCTGCAAACAGTTCCGTGCTGAATAATTTTGTGCAGCCAGCACCAGTTGGAGGAGAGGGGATTCATTTCTATAAAACTGTTAATCCTCTAACTAACTTTGGCCCTTACACCCGCGAGCAGGTTGATAATGCAATTGACAGCAGCGGATTGTTCATTTCTTACATTGGACACAGTGGAACAGAAACCTGGGACAATGGAATAACCGAGGTGACTGATTTAAAACCAGCTTTTAATGACCGACTCTCATTGATATCAGATTTCGGTTGTTCAACCGGCAAATTCGCCGAGCCTGATGTTGATGCATTCGGTGAATTGTTTATCTCTGCTTCTAGCGATGGTCAAGCAATTTATTACCTTGGAAATTCAAGCTGGGGATATGTATCAACTTCTGTTAATTATCCGCAGTTATTTTACGGACAACTTCTGCTCAAATCACTGCCTGTTGTATCCGAAATTCATTATCTGGCAAAGTTGCAGCTTTTTAATCTGTATGGAACTGGCGATGTTAACAAAGTCTTTAACTATTGCAATATTCTTTTCGGCGATCCGTTGATTGGATTCAAGCTTCCTCCGAAACCAAACTTGAGCATTACAAATAATTCATTCAGTATCGATAATAATTTTCCGCTGGATATTAACGATTCCGTCCAGGTAAATATTGAATTAATTAATTTTGGGAAAGTTCTGCAGGATTCAGTTCTGGTAACAATTATAGATGATTATCTTGGAAATCAAATTTTCCTGAATGAGTTTAAAATTCCTGTTCCTCTTTATAAACAATATCTGAGAGTTAATGTGCAAATACTCGGACTTGTTGGTGAGCATAATCTTCAGGTGACAATTGACAAGGATAATTTTTTTGATGAAATCTACAAAGATGACAACACAGCAAATTACAGTTTCCTTGTTTACGCTTCTTCGATAAGACCGATTGAAGCAGAACGTTTTTATAATACTGCTATCAGTGATTTTCGTTTTTTGAATCCTGTTCTGCTTGCAAATCAAAATGTATCATCAATCGAAGTTTCATTTGCCGATAATCCTGATTTTATGAATGCATTTGAATTCGTTACACCAATGGATACCGTGAAAACTATTTACAGGCTAAATTCACTTCAATCAGATAAAAGATATTGGTGGCGCGCAAGATTGAATACATCACAGGCATCGTGGTCCGAACCATATTCTTTCTTTAATGAAATCGTTAACTATGATTGGTATTTCAATCGATCATTTAACTATTCGGACATCCAGTTTAATAATCTCGTATTTGATTCAACCGCTGGTAATTGGAGATTAACAGATTATGAAAACATACTTAAGGTTGGTTCTGCAGGTTCCGATGACGGTGAGTTCGGCTCAATTAAAATTAACGGCGATGAAAAACTTCCCAATACTTTTTACTGGGGAATTGCAACTGCTATCATTGATTCAGTAACTCTTGAACCATCTGATTTTAGATATTTTCTTTTCTGGGATCCTGCTCCCGCTGATTCTTTAATCAGCTATATCAACTCACTTTCTGTAGGGACATTATTGGCAATGACGATTTGTGCAGATGGAGCTCAATCTGTTTTAGGTTGGACTTCAGGAACACCTGTGAGGCAGGCAATTGAAACTCTCGGCAGTCTTTACATTGATAGTGTTTTCTACAGAGATTCGTGGTGTATGATTGGTAAAAAAGGTGCGCCGCAGGGATCAGTTCTTGAATCATTCAAAAAAAGATTCCAAGGAAGAGCAGAAATTGAAACTTCAAATACAGTTACAAATCAAAACGGCTGGATTGAATTTCCTCAAATAAAAAATTCCGCTGAATGGTTGAGTGTTACAAAAGCTGATTCGTTGCCCACTGGCTCCCAAATTTCTTATCTGTCAATCGGGATAAAAAGTGATAACTCGATTGATACTCTAAGTACATTAACATTTTCTGGAAATATTGCTGACATAAGCAGCATCGATGCAAATGTTTATAATATGATTAAGCTTGTTGCAATGTTCCAGACGAATCAAAATTTTGAATCACCCTCATTAAAAAATATTGGTGTGAATTTTATTCCTGTTCCTGATCTTGCAATTAATTACCAGGTGGTTTCTGTATCTAATGATAGTGTGTTGATTGGCGAAGATAAAGATCTGTCTTTTTATATTTATAATGTGGGTGAAAGCATGGCTGATAGTTTTAACGTAAAGGTTGAAGTTATTAATGAGGATAATTCACGACAGTCGATTTTTACCCAGAAAGTTGATTCATTAATAGCAGGCGGTCGAAAATTATTTGAAATAACACAAAACACTTCTTCGGGCAGCGGAGCGAAAACTTTCTTTATAAATATTGATTCTGATAACAAAGTCAGAGAACTTTTTGAGGATAATAATTTCTTCAGCATACCATTTTATATAAAAGAAGACACAACCAAACCATCGATCACTTTGACTATTGATGGCAATGATATACTCGATGGAGAATATGTAGCACCGAATCCAACTATTCATATTGAGCTGAATGACCAATCATTGCTGCCAATTGCAGAACCGAATTCTGTTATGATTTATCTGAATGATGAATTAATTCCATCCGATACCTCCGTAATCAATTATACTTTCTCAGAGACTAACCCGAAAGTTACTGTTGAATTCAATCCAAAACTTGTTGATGGTGAATACGCATTGAGAGTATTGTGGAAAGACTACGAAGGAAATATTGTTGATTCAAGTGGTGTAGAAAAGTTTTTCCTTGTTTCGAATGAAGCGAAGATTCTGAACGTTTATAACTATCCGAATCCATCGCGAGGTGAGACTCATTTTACATTTAAGCTAACTCAATTACCTGAAGAGATTAGAATTAAAATCTTTACAATAGCAGGTCGCTTAGTAAGAGAAATAAAACTAACTTCTGCTGATTTGAAATATGATTTTAATAAAATTTACTGGGATGGAAGAGACGAAGACGGAGATGTTCTTGCCAATGGTGTTTACCTTTACAAAGTAATTATGCAAGCTGGTGACAAAACAGAAGAAGTAACTCAAAAGCTGGCGATAGTTAAGTAGAGAAGATTTAAGATTAACGATTTTTGACTTCTGATATGAATCTTCTCAATTCTTATATCGTTAAACCTTAATCTGATATCATAATTAATCTTCTTTGGCGGCTGAAAGTAATTTAGCTTGTCCCAAGCAAATACTTCCTCAACTCCTCCACAGTGTAAAAATAATAATCACTCCCGAGTAATTTAACTTCCTCGTTTCCATAACTGTCCCACAGCACTGAAGCGATTTTGATTCCTGCTTCGCGTGATGCAATCACATCGCTAACAGAATCGCCAATCATTAAAACTCTATCCGGTTTCAGTCCAAAATGATTTACAAATTTTAGTATTCCTTCTGGAGATGGCTTGTGATTTTCAACATCGTCGCCGGTAATAATCAGATCAAAGTAATGATCGATTCCGAGTTTGTTAAGTGTAATCAAAGATGCTTCTCTACCTTTACCTGTAAATATTCCCAGCGGATAGTTTTTACTTTTTAGATAGTGAAGAATTTCTTTGATGCCATCATAAAGTCCGGCAATTCCGTGGTGATCGCTGTAATAATGATAGTAATCTTTTCTCGCTTCTTCATATCTGTTGCCGCACCATCGCTTTAATATCACGTCTTCCGTCGGACCGAAGAGAGAAATAATTTCGTCATCGGAAAAAGTCCTGTCCAAATATTTCTTTGCAATGAAATTGAAAGAATCGAATATCAACTGGTTTGTGGAAGTAAGTGTTCCATCAATATCGAAAATAAATCCATCGAAAAGTTTGTTCATAATTTTTTTTTTGAGTCTTTGTGTCTTCGTGCCAATAAACTCCTTAAATGAAATTGCCACAAAGACCTGCCTGCCGGACAGGCAGGCACTAAGTCGCTAAGTTCCAATAGGAAAATTATGGTGTTAATGTCAGAAGAGTAAATCTTCCATCATAATCTGTTACGAGGCAATTGCCATCAACATTTGTTAAAGAAATTAATGGTGCAAGACCACCACGAAAAATTTTTACTGCTTTTTGTTTTGCTTGAATTTTATAAACCCGTCCATCGCTAAAGCCGACAATCATTCTGTCGTCAATAACCAGAACATCGGTAATGGCTTCAGCACTGGTTTCTAAAGGAAGTTCAATTTCACTGACTACTTTCCCAAGTTTTGGCGAGACAATAACTACTTTATTGTTTTTAGTCGGGAGTACTAATTCCTGCTTATTGTTTAATCTTATCAAGCCATTGGCAGAAATATATTTAACATTCCATTTAGCAGTTCCGAGAAGAGCGTCAATACAAAATAAATTACCTGCAGTATCAATCAGATAAATATTCTTCTCACTTGCTTTTTGTGAAAACAGGACTTCAACGCTTGATCTCCATCCGCCTTTTGATGCTTCCAGGTTCCAAATTAGCATTCCATTTACAGCACTAAAACAGTAAAGTGTTCCTACATCATCTACTAAAAAAATTTTATTATCAGAATGAACTATTGAAGACACAATGCTTGATTCTGAACTGCCTAAACTTAGATGCTGTGTCCATAAAGGATCAAGCGTTAATAAATCGTAGCAATATAAATTTCCGTAAACTGTTCCGGCAATCACAGCTTTGGAGGTTGTTCCCTGATCTTGCACATCAATAACAGAAATTCCGGAAGTAATCTCTTCTCCGATCCCGATTATCTGATTAGCGCTGCCATTGTTTGAATTTAAAGTAATGATATCTCCATCATCAGAAGCAAGAACCAGTAAATCATTTTCAATAATCGGTGGACTGTTGATTCTTTCATTTGTGTCGAACCGCCACTTTTCTTTCCCGGTCAAATCCAGACACAGCACTAAACCATTTCTGGAAACACTAAATATTTTTTCAGAATTATAAACCGAAGAAGTTATTGTAGTCTTATTTTTCTCGAATGACCAGATTTTACTCCCTGCTGCGACAAATTGAACAGGTTCTTTTAATTCGCGAACGAGTGGTTTGGAAAAAATTGATCTTACAATTTCAGGTTTTACCTTTTTCTTAATCTCTTCACTGAGAATTTTTTTTATATGAATAGAATCCCTGTTAGTGGAAACCATTAAGTAACCCCAACCATCTTTTCTGTTCAGGTATAATCCTTCAAAGATTGATTTATTTGCAAATGACTTATCCTCTATACCCACAAATGAAAAGACTTTTTTATCCAGCATCTTTTCAAAAAACCGGAAACTGTTTTCTGTACTTTGTAGCACGTGATAAGAAAAGGTAAACATTCTTGAAACTTGAAGGCGATTTAGTTTTTCATCGAGCCAGGTTAATGTTTCAATATCAATATATTTTTTAGTATTGAAAGTTGAGAGCAAAGTATTGATCCCAATCAGTGAAAAGTTTTTATCAACTACCATTTGTTTGTCATCACTCCAAAGTAAAGTTACTTCAGAGCCTTTTCCCTCACTCAGGAAATAATCTTTCTCACCTCCAACCACAAAGTATGGGGCAGTAAGCTCATCAAGTATTTCCTGTGCCCAGATGAATTCATCGAACTTTCCGTTTGCAGTAATATTTCCAAGGACAACAACCTGGGTAATATTTTGGCGCATGTTAATATCTTCAACGACTTCGATGAGGTTCAAAGCATTACTTTGTGGACCGATTTCCGGATTAGTAATTACCGCAATCTGAGTTACCTGAGCAGACACAAATTGAATACTTAGAAATAATATTGATAAAAGAAATTTCATTATCACAAATTTACTCATAATGATTTTTAATTAATTCGATATTTGAATTATTAATATTATTCAAGATTGCGATAGGTAAATTTGGACTTTAACCGCAAATGTTCTTTATGAGATAATTCATCATTCAAAATTCATTATTCAATAATCAGAAAAGGTCTTTCATTACTTTCTTGATTCGCAAACGCAACATTTATAAGTTTGCCCCCGTCTAATCTGATTTTCAGCCAGAAGTCGTCAGACTTCTTGGAGTCTGCCGGACTCTATGAGCTGATAAGCCTTAGGCCTATATTCCTTAATTTTATCAAATTATTTTAATTATTGAGAGGTTCACAGTGGATATTGCACAGCTAAATGAAAAAATAAAACAAGAAAGTGCTTTTGTTGATCTCCTTTTTTCTGAGATCGGAAAGGTCATCGTTGGGCAAAGAGAAATGGTTGAAAGACTTGTGGTTGGCTTGTTGGGTAATGGACATATTCTGCTTGAAGGTGTACCGGGATTAGCTAAAACTCTCGCGATTAAAACACTCGCCGCAGCGATGAAAGCGAAATTCCAGCGTATTCAGTTTACACCTGATCTTCTACCAGCCGATTTAGTCGGAACGCAAATCTATAACCAGAAGGATGGAAATTTTTTCATCAGGAAAGGTCCTTTATTTTCGAACTTTATTCTTGCTGATGAAATTAACCGCGCACCAGCAAAAGTTCAGAGTGCTCTTCTCGAAGCGATGCAGGAAAGACAGGTAACCATTGGTGAGCAAACATTCAAACTTGAAGAACCATTTCTTGTTCTTGCGACACAAAATCCAATTGAGCAGGAAGGAACATATCCTTTACCAGAAGCACAGGTTGACAGGTTTATGTTAAAAATAAAAATCACTTATCCTGATCGGAAGGAAGAACTGGAGATAATGAGGCATAACATTAACGATACAATTGGAACACCAAATCCGGTTATTTCTCCTGCCGATATCCTTAAAGGCAGAAAGTTAATTCAGGAAGTTTATATTGATGAAAAAATTGAAAAGTATATTCTTGATATTGTCTTTGCGACACGTAAACCAAAAGAATACGGTCTTGATAGTTTAGCTCAATTGATTAGTTATGGTGCATCACCAAGGGCAACAATAAATCTCGCACTGGGTGCAAAAGCAATGGCGTTTATTAAAAGAAGGGGATACGTAATTCCTGAAGATGTCAGAGCGATTTGTTATGATGTGATGAGACACAGAGTTGCAGTTACTTATGAAGCTGAAGCAGAGGAAATCACGTCAGAATCGATTATTAGTGAAATATTAAATAAAGTTGAAGTGCCGTAAATGCCCATCCCCGTCCCTTCCCGAAGGGAAGGACGACATACTTTTAATAAATTCATTATTAATATTTTACAACATGAGGATTGAGTAATTAGAAAAATTAATTTTCAATTAAAATAAAAAATGGTAATTACTAATTATATAGAAAGAGAGTTCAGCCCTCTCCTTTGGAGAGGGGCGGGGAGAGGCAATGCTCACTAGAGAATTATTAAAACAAGTAAGACAAATTGAAATCCGGACTAAAGGACTTGTCAACCAGGTTTTTTCAGGAGAATACCATTCAGTATTTAAAGGAAGAGGAATGGAATTTTCTGAAGTACGCGAATATCAGTTTGGCGATGACATAAGAAACATTGATTGGAATGTTACTGCAAGGTTTGGTCATCCCTTTGTAAAAATATTTGAGGAAGAAAGAGAACTCACCGTCATGTTACTGGTTGATTTGAGCGGTTCCCAAATGTTTGGCTCACTTTCAAAAACAAAACAAAGAGTTGCCGCTGAACTAAGTGCAATACTGGCATTCTCTGCATTGAAGAATAACGACAAAGTTGGCTTAATTCTTTTTACAGACAAAGTCGAAAAATTTGTCCCGCCGAGAAAAGGTAATTCTCACGTTTTAAGAATTGTTCGTGATGTACTTTCATTTGAGCCTGAAGGAAATAAAACAAATCTTCGTAGTGCACTTGAGTTTATGAACGGTGCAATTAAGAAACGATCAATTGTTTTTCTGCTTTCTGACTTTATGGATGAAGGATATGAAAAAATTCTTCGTATTGTTGGTAAGAAACACGATCTGATTGGAATAGTACTTGATGACAGACGTGAATCTGAAATTCCTAAAATAGGGCTGATCAAATTGACAGATGCAGAAACAAATGAAGAAAGATGGATTGATACAAGCAGCACTCGTGTTCAGGAAGCACTTCGAAAAAGAAGACAGGAGATTCAGAGCAAAAGAAGATCTCTATTTATTGCAAGCAGACTTGACAGTGTTTATGTGCAGACTGGAGCGAATTATATCACTCCATTGATAAATTTCTTCAGATTACGTGTGAGGCGATGGTAAATAGTTTTTTAAAATATTTTGGCATGTTGCTTCTGCTGAGTATTAATTTATCAGCTCAATCTATTTCAGTTTTAGCTTCGGTTGATTCGAGCGATTATCTGGTTGGCGATTATATTAATTACATATTGGAAATCAGAGCTGGGAAAAATATTGAGATAACCACTCCTATCATCAGAGATAGTCTGAAGAAAGTTGAAGTAATCAAAGAACTTCCACAAGTTTCAAAAGAAGAAAATAATATAAAGTCTTCAACATTCGGATACATAATTTCTTATTATGATTCCGGTTCGGTAACCATTTTACCAATCGCTGTTCGATATAAAGAATCGGGAATTACTGAAGAAAAAATTGCACTTTCAAATCCTGTTACATTTACTGTCCATACTCTTCAAGTTGAGCAGCAGGCCGATATTAAAGATGTTAAAGATCCATTGACGATACCGCTGGATTGGAAATTTATTTTATTAGTTGCCCTGATAGTATTATTAATTCTTGCCGCTTCTTTTTACTTATACCGAAGATATAAGAAGAAAAAAGCTGAGCAGCCTGTTAAGAAAAAGATTATCAGAATTCCAGCTCACGTCAGAGCTCTTTCAGCTCTTGATAAACTTGAAAGCGAGCAATTATGGCAGAAGGGAAAAGTGAAAGAATATCATTCAAACATAACTGGTATCATCCGTGGTTATTTTGAAGAAAGATTCAACCTTCCTGCACTTGAATTAACAACATCTGAACAGATGCAGCAGTTAAAAAGGGTTCCTTCGGCAGAAAGTATTTTAAATACAACAAATGAATTCTTGAACAATGCTGACCTGGTAAAATTTGCTAAGTTTATTCCGCTTCCATCAGTAAATGAAGCAATGATGAAACAAGCAAATGACATTGTGAACAGCACTATTCCAAAAGAACCAATGCAAGTCGAAGAAGAGGTGCAGAATGTTTAACGGAATCACCTTTGCATATCCCTGGGTTCTTTATTTTCTCTCGATCATTCCACTGATGATTGCCTGGTATATTTTCAGAGGAATGAAGGTTCAATCTTCTGTTACCTATTCTTCCATAAATATATTTAAAGATGTTCCTGCAACATTTCGTGAAAGACTAAGACATATACCCTTTGCTGTTAGATTGATAGCCATTGGATTGCTAATAGTTGCACTTGCAAGGCCACAAAGTTTTACTTCCGGTGAAAATGTTACAACAGAAGGAATTGATATTGCGATGGTTCTTGATATTTCAGGAAGTATGCTAGCTGAAGATTTCAAGCCTAACAGACTTGAAGCTGCTAAAAATGTAATCGACAATTTTGTTGAAGGCAGAACATCAGACAGGATTGGCTTGGTTATTTTCTCAAGAGAAGCATTTACACAATGTCCGTTGACAATTGATTATAATGTTTTAAGAAATTTACTGATTGATATTCGGAGCGGAATGATCCAGGATGGAACTGCAATTGGAAATGCAATTGCAAACGGTGTTAATAGATTAAAAGAGAGTGATGCAAAAAGCAGAATAATAATTCTTTTAACTGATGGTGTGAATAATGCAGGTGAAGTCGATCCGATCAGTGCTGCAGAAATTGCAAAAGCTTTTGGAATTAGAATTTATACTATTGGTGTTGGTACAAGAGGAGAAGCACCGTATCCGGTTCAAACTCCATTTGGCACACGCTATCAAATGGTCCCTGTAGAAATAGATGAAGAGATGCTTCAGAAGATTTCTGGTTTGACAGATGGGCAATATTTCCGTGCAACTAACAATCGTGCATTGGCAGAGATTTATGAGAAAATAGATAAGCTTGAAAAAACAAAAATTGAAATTACCTCTTACAAAAATGCCAGCGAAAAATATCATAGCTGGCTGTGGGGAGGATTACTCCTTTTGCTTATTGAGTTAGGATTATCTCGTACCATACTAAGAAAGTTACCATAAAGCGATGTTCAGATTTGCGAACCCCGAATATCTAAATTTACTTTACCTGCTTCCCGTTTTGGTTGGGTTGTTTTGGTATCTTGGAAGAAACAGAAAGAAGCTGCTTCAGAATTTTGCTGATAAGGAACTGCATAAAGCTCTCTTCCCAACCGATAGCAATATAAAACGATGGACGAAGTTTGCTCTGATATTATTGGCGCTGACTTGTCTTGTGTTTGCTGCAGCTAACCCTCAAGTCGGAACCAAGATGCAGGAAGTTAAGCAAACCGGTATTGATGTTTTTATTTTGCTTGACGTTTCAAACAGTATGATGGCGGAGGACATTAAGCCAAATAGACTTGAGAAAGCGAAGTATCAAATATCAAATCTTATTAACAAACTTCGGGGAGATAGAATAGGATTAATAATTTTTGCGGGACAAGCATACATTCAAATTCCACTTACAACTGACTACTCAGCCGCAAATCTTTTTCTATCAGCAGTTGATGTTAATTCTGTCCCGACGCAGGGAACAGCTATTGCATCAGCGATAAATCTTGCAACAGCATCATTCGATACATTGAGCACTCAGAAAGTAATAATTGCAATAACGGATGGGGAAGATCACGAAGGTGATGTGCAAAAAGCAGTTGATAATGCAAAAGAAAGAGAAATAAAAGTTTATGCAATTGGATTAGGATCACAAGCAGGTGTCCCGATACCAGTTTATAATAACAGAAGTCAGTTGGTTGGATTCAAGAAAGATAGGGATGGTAACACAGTCCTCACCAAACTGGATGAGGAAGTTCTAAAAAGAATTGCTATCGATGGCAACGGAAAATATTTCCGCGGGACAAATTATGAGGATCATCTCGATAAAATTTATACTGAACTATCCGAACTTGAACAAACAGAATTCGGCGTAAAAAAAGTAACTGATTACGAAGATCGTTTCTATTATTTTTTAATACCGGCATTAATATTGCTGATATTGGAATTTTTTGTCTCCGAAAGAAAATCACCTCTGTACGCAAGAATCAATAAAAAATTAGGATTGGAACAATGAAGATATTTAGAGTAACAAATTGTCATTGCGATTCCGACTCTTGTCGGAAGAAGCAATCTCAAAATAATTTATTATTCAAAAGATTGCTTCGTCATTTTATTCCTCGCAAAGACAGACTAAGCATAATTTTGCCAGGAGTAATCTCTCTTTTCTTTTTATATTATCCAATTATGTCTGCTCAATCAACAAGAGGATTGGTGAACGATGGTGTTGATCTGTACAAGGAGCAAAAGTTTGCTGATGCTGAAGTGAATTTTAAGAAAGGTGTCGAAATAAATCCGGAAAGTTTCGAAGCGAAGTTCAATCTTGGAGATGCATATTATAAGCAGGAGCGTTATGATGAAGCTATCAAATCTTTTCAATCAGCTTTTGTGAATGCAAGAAGCGATGAGGAAAGATCTAAACTATACCATAATGTTGGCAACTCATTACTTAAAGCTCAAAAGATTAAGGAAAGCATTGGTGCATATAAGGAAGCGTTAAAGTTGAATCCGAATGATCAGGAAACAAAATACAATCTTTCCTATGCATTAAATATGCTAAACAACCCTGATCAGAATCAGCAGCAGGATGACCAGAATAAAGATCAAAATCAGGATCAAAATAAAGATCAACAGGATCAGAAGCAGCAAAACCAGGATCAACAGAACCAAGACCAGCAGCAGCAGAATCAGGATCAACAACAGCAAAATCAGCAGCAGAAATCTCAGGAACAGAAAGAGCAGGAACTAACAAAACAGGAAGCTGAAAAAATTCTTGAAGCACTGAAGAATAATGAGAAGGATTTGCAAAAACAATTGAGAAAAATTAAAGGGCAAAGAGTTAAAACTGAGAAGGACTGGTGATGAATGCAATAGGAAGTCAGGAGTCAGAAGTGAGAAGTCAGAAGATTTCAGATAGAATCACAAAATATTTTTCACTTTTTACTTTCATCCTTTGTCTTGGCTTATTTAACCAAAGCTTTGCTCAGCAATTCGTAGCATCAGTTGCAGAAATAGATGCTGCAGTTAATGAACCATTCCAGGTGTCATTCACTTTTTCAGGCTCTAGCATTAATAATCTTTCAAATTTCTCTCCTCCCGCATTTGAAAATTTTATGATCCTTTCAGGTCCGAATCAATCAACCAGCATTCAGATAATTAATGGAACTCAGAGTGCATCAATAACTTACACTTATGTTCTCCAGGCAAAGTCTGTTGGAACTTTTACGATTGGTTCAGCGAGTATTAATCAATCAGGCAATACGTACAAATCAAATTCGTTAGTAATTCCTGTTCGTAAAGGACAGCCAAAAAATCAGCAGCAAAAAAATAATAACGAAGTTTCAGATGTTGACATAGCAAAGAATCTCTATATCCGTGCTATTGTTGATAAAACAAAGGCTTATAAAGGTGAACAGATAACAGTTACATATAAACTATATACAAGATTGAGCATAGCTTCACAGATGGGTGTGAACAAGCTGCCTCAGTATCAGGGTTTTTGGGCTGAAGAGCTTGAGACTTCGGGGAATATAAGTTTTACAACAGAAATTATTGAAGGGAAACAATTCAGAGTTGGTGTGCTTAAAAGAGTTGCACTATTTCCTACACAAACCGGAACACTGGAAGTTACTCCTTTTGAATTAGCCGTTCCTATTCAAATTCAAAAACAGAGAAACAGTAAAAGTGTTTGGGATGATTTCTTCGGTGATCCGTTTGGCAGATCAGAAATTTATGAGTTCAATGCTAAATCGAATGTAGTTAATATTGATGTCCAGCCTTTGCCGGATGGTCAGCCTCAATCCTTTAAAGGTGCTGTAGGTGATTATTCTTTTGATGCAAAGTTGAATAGCAATACAGTGAAATCAAATGAACCACTTACGTTAAATATTAATATTTCAGGTTCTGGGAATATTAAGCTCATTGATATGCCCGAAATAAATCTTCCTAATGGGTTTGAAAAATATGAACCGAAAATGAACGAACAGATAATGAGAAAAGGAAGAGTTTCCGGCAGTAAATCAGGTGAATATTTATTTGTCCCCAGAGTAGTTGGTATAAGAGAGATTCAGCCGATTGAATTTTCGTATTTCGATCCATCGAATAAAAGGTATGTTACTCTAAAGTCAGAACCATTTAAGATTGATATCAAGCCTGGAGATAAACAGGCTCAAACAGAATTTGCTGGTAAAGAGGATATAAAAGAACTCGGAACTGACATAAGATTTCTCAAAACCGGCATTGATGATGTAAGAAAGAAAGAGGATTATGTCATCAACTCAACCGGATTTATAATAGCTGGTATTCTTCCGTTCGCAATAAGTTTGGTTGTAATAGGATGGAAAAGAAAATACGATAAGCTTCACGGAAATGTTGTTCTTCTTCGCTATCAAAAAGCTCAGAAAGTTGCAAAGAACCGATTGAAGACAGCAAAGAAATTAATGGATACTCAAAATCACAAAGAGTACTACACAGAACTTTCCAGTGCATTGTTCGGCTATCTTGAAGATAAGCTGCACATACCTAAATCGGAATTTACTATTGAACGGGCATCAGAAGAATTGCGGAATAGTAATATCACCGAAGAGTTAATCGCTGAATTAAAAGCCGGTGCGGAAAAGTGCGAGTTTGTCCGATTTGCACCCGGTGCTGAAAAATCTACTGCGATGCAGGAAATGTACGATCAGATTGCTGATGTAATTATCAATCTTGAAAAGAATATTTCCGTCGGAACTCCGTTCCGCAGAGAGAAGTTAGGAAAAAGAAATGTTTAGCGTCAGTATCGATTTAACAAAAAGATTTTCTTTCTTTCTTGTAATTATTCTAACACTATTCTCGGAATTGCCGTTTGCTCAAAATATTGATGAGCAAATGCAGCAGGCTGGTGTATTCTATAGAAACGGTGATTTTGATAAAGCAATCGGGATATACGAACAGTTGAGAATAGATAACTTTGAGGGAACTTCACTTTATTATAATCTTGCTAATTCATATTACAGAATAGGAAAGCTTGGATACGCGATACTAAACTATGAACGAGCATTAAAAATTTCTCCTTCGGATGAAGATGTAAAACACAATCTTGCATTCGCAAACCTCAGCACAGTTGACCGTATTCAACCACTTCCAACATTTTTTCTTTTTGAATGGTGGGAGTCAGTGCTTGCTTCGCTTTCAGTTAATGGTTGGACATACATTGCATTCTTCTTCTATATCCTTTTGATGATGATGATCGTCGTTTACTTTTTTGCCAAAACTATCTTCCAACAAAAGTTAATTCTTTTTTCAGGGTTGGGAATACTGGTAATATTCTTAATTGCTGTTTCACTTTTAATTGTCAAAATTAATAGAGAAGAAACAGTAATTGGTGGAGTTGTTACTGAACAATCTACTACAGTGAAAACCTCACCCGATCAAAAAAGTACTGATGCTTTCGTCATTCACGAAGGATTAAAAGTTAATCTTGAAGATAAGCTGGATAATTGGATTAAGATAAGATTAGCTGATGGAAAAGTTGGCTGGGTTGAGAATAGTTCCGTTGCGAGGATTTAAGATAAGTATTCAAAACTTTACTCCCCTAAATTGCTTCCCTAAACACCTTTAGCTATTTTTGTTCCCATGGATAGTGCTAAAAAATACAATAACCTTAAGCTTGCAATAGGGATTGGGGAGGGAATTGTTTCATTTATTCTCCTACTTTTATTTGTTTGGTTAGGTTACAGTCTTCAGCTTCAAAATTATCTCTCAGGAGTTTTCGAAAACCAATACATTCTTTTTATCGCATTTATTTTAGTGATTGGTTTAGTTGGTTCTATCATATCTTTTCCTGTAAGCTGGTATTCGGGTTTTTATCTTGAACATAAGTATAATCTATCCAACCAAACATTTCTGAAATGGATTTGGGAAGGATTGAAAGGTTTACTCGTTTCCCTTGTAATCGGAATTCCAATACTTCTTACTTTCTACTACATACTAAATACTTTTTACTCGCTTTGGTGGCTGCCATTTGCAGTGATTATGTTTTTTATTTCAGTAGTTCTTTCACAAATATTTCCAATTTTGATTCTTCCAATCTTTTACAAGCTCACGCCTATTGATAATGATGAATTGAAACAGAAAATAAATTCACTAGCCACGAATGCACGAATAAGAGTAGAAAATGTTTACAAGTTCAACATGAGCAAAAACACCAAGAAAGCAAATGCCGCGTTTACGGGTCTGGGAAAAACGAAAAGAATAATTCTCGGCGATACTTTGCTCGATAATTACACCACCGAGGAAATTGAAACTGTTATTGCTCACGAGCTTGGTCATTTTAAAAAGAAACATATAATAAAAAATATTTTTATTGGAACCGCTTCAAGTTTTCTAACATTATTTATCATCGCATCGCTTTATCAAACCTCTTTGAGCTGGTTTGAGTTTGAATCAATTTCACAGATATCCGCACTTCCATTACTTGCACTCTGGTCAATGTTGATCGGAATAATTCAAACTCCACTTGGGAATATTTTAAGCAGGAAGTTTGAGTATGAAGCTGATGAATACGCAGTTAAAGAAACAAGAAACCCTGGAGCTTTCATAAAAACTTTAGAAAAACTTACTGACCAAAATCTTGGTGATAAAGAACCTCATCCATTTGTCGAGTGGTTTTTTTACAGTCATCCTTCTATCAAGAACAGGTTAAAAGCGATTGAGAAATTGGAGATGGCAAATGCGTGATGGAAGAAGGTTGATGAAAGATGGAAATTGGTGGTTAGAAGTCGGATGGCTGAAGATATAAACGAAAAATTAATAAATTTAAGAAACCCTATACCTAAACGATGATTACATTAGTTAAACTATTCTTAATCGCTCTTCATACTTTCATCTGCTCAATTTTTGCAATGATATTTGCTATCGTCGATCGGAGTCATAATCTCTATTTTAAGTTATCAAAATATTTTTCAGGTGGTGTTCTTTGGTTAAGTGGAATTAAGCTCGAGATAACAGGTTTAGAAAATTTAGACAAAAATAAAACCTATGTTTTTGTTTCAAACCATTCCAGCCAGTATGACATCGTTGTACTACAGAAAACTATTCCAAACAGAATGGCGATGATATTCAAAAAAGAACTAGCTAAAATTCCTTTCTTTGGCTGGCAACTTGCTATGGGTCCTTATGTCATGATCGACAGAGCAAATTATGAGAAAGCATTAAAAAGCATCGATGAAGCAAAAGTGAAAATGCAAAAGCAAAACATTTCAATTGTAGTTTTTGCTGAAGGTACTCGAAGCAAAACTGGTGAAATCCAGCCATTTAAAAGAGGTGCTTTCAGACTGGCGACACAAGTTGGTTATCCAATTATTCCGACTACTATTATTGGTTCAAATAAAATCATGCCTAAAGGAACATACAGATTAAGAAGAGGAACGATTAAAGTTCATTTTGATAAACCGATTCAATCAGATGGAAACGTTACACGTCAGCAGGAGATTGATTTGATGAACAGAGTTAGAGAAATCATTGTTCAAAATCATGTCCAATAACTAATTTATAAATGGAAGATGGTTGATGGAAAATGGAATATGTAAAACAAATTAAGCAAGTCCTCCATCTTCCATCTAACGTCTTACATCAAACAATATTCTTATGATTATTGGAATTATCCCAGCCCGTTTTGCATCGACTCGTTTGATGGGTAAGCCGCTCGCTATGATTGGTGATAAACCAATGATTCAGCATACCTATGAAAGTGCAAAGAAATCAAAACTGATTGAAAAGTTAATTTTAGCTGTTGATGATGCTAAAGTTGCATCAGTGGCAAGAGGTTTTGGTGCGGATGTAATTGAAACTCCCAAAGAAATTGCAAGTGGTTCTGATAGGATTGCTTACGTTTCCAAAATTTATAAAGAAGCCGATATCATTGCCAATATTCAGGGAGATGAACCGTTCATACATGGTGAAATGATTGACCAGGCTATTGAACCATTGCTTTTTGACAAATCAATAGAAGTAACCACTTTAATTAAACAAATTCAGACTCTAAAAGAACTCCGTTCGCCTGATGTTGTTAAAGTTGTTTTCGATTATAATAATTATGCACTTTACTTCTCACGTTCTCCAATTCCATTCACAAGGAGTGCAATTTCAGATTCAGCAGCATTGGAGATAACAGATTATTACAAACATATTGGTCTTTATGTTTTTCGCAGAAAAGCATTATTAAAATTTACAAGCCTCAAGCAAACAGATCTTGAAAAAACTGAAATGTTAGAGCAACTAAGAATGCTTGAAAACGATATCAGGATCAAAGTAGTTGAAACGGAATATGAAAGCATTAGTGTGGATACTCAGGAAGATCTGAAACGTGCGAGAACTTTTTACAAATGGCTTCAGAAAAGAGAAAAAGAAAAATGAAAATTCCTCAAAAAATTAATCTAGCTCATTTACCAACGCCATTAGAGGTAGTCAGATTCCGAACAAGTCGGAATGACAGGTTCCGGAACAGCCGGAATGACTCAAGTGCTAAGGAGTTCTTAATCAAGAGAGATGATTATACAGGTTCAGATTTTCTCGGAAACAAAATAAGAAAACTTGAGTACTTGCTTTATGAAGCTAAAAGAGAAAAAGCAGATATTATTTTTACTTGCGGTGGAGATCAATCTAACCATGCTCGTGCAACTGCATCTGCTGCAGCTAAACTTGGAATTAAAACAAAATTATTCTTGTGGGGAAAAGATAAAAAGCAAGCAGACGGAAATCTATTTCTAAATAAAATGTATGGTGCTGATATAACTTATCTGGATAGAGATGAATTCGAAAATGTTGACGAGATAATGACTGATGAAAGAACTAAGTTAATTAAAAAAGGAAAAAGAGTTTACGTTATTCCGGCTGGTGGTTCTTCAACATTAGGAATCTGGGGTTATATCTCTTTTATGAATGAATTGAAAAAACAAATTGATCTTAAAAATATTGATGGAATTTTTTCTGCTTGCGGATCTGGCGGAACGGCGGCAGGACTTTTAGTCGGGGCAGCATTGAATAAAACCAAAGTCAAAGTCTATGCTGTGAATGTACTTCATCAGAAAGAATTTATAAGAAAAAAAATACTCCAACTTGCAGAAGGAGCAGTTCTGGATTTTAAGCTTTCCTGCAAAATTGATAAAAGTAATCTGGAAATAATTGATGGATATTCTTCTGAAGGCTATAAAAATATTACTGATGGAAAGTTAAAACTGATTACTAAATTTTCTCGGTCAACGGGAATTCTTTTTGATCCGACTTATACAGGTAAAGCATTTTGTGCTTATAATGATTTGATTTTGAAGAAAGGTAAAGGGAAGCGCGTTGTTTTCCTTCACACAGGTGGGATTTTTGGAGTATTCTCTAAGCAGAAGCCCTATCTAAAATTTGTTTAATGATGTATTGTGAGGTTCATTGTTATATTGCTTTATTGCTAAATTGTTGTTGAAGGTTTGCCAATTTTGCTTCTAAGAGTAAAACAGTACAACAATTCAACAATATATTATTGTCTTAAAATTTAATAAGCAGTATTTTTGAGTATATGGAATGCATTTTTTGTAATATCAAGGATAAAAAAGCTGAGGCTGAGATTATTTTTGAAGACGAACACGTTTTAGCCTTCCTCGATATCCAACCGGTAAATTACGGTCATACACTGGTTATCCCCAAAAAACATTACGACAATTTTCTAACCGTTCCCAAGGACGAGCTTGACAAACTTATCCACGCAACCCAATTCATTGCCGGTGTTGTTAAGCGTAGTCTGAAAGCGGACGGTTTCAATATCATTTCGAATAATGGACATACCGCTGGGCAATCTGTTTATCATTTTCATATGCATATAATTCCACGTTTCCATAATGATTTTACAATAAAGCCAATGGTGAAAGCATACGCATCAGGAGCTTTGCGGGAATACGGTGAGCAAATTCGTTCTTTAATAAGTAAATACAAGGATATCTACATTGGATAAAAAAATAAGAGTGCTGGTTGCCAAAGCTGGTCTTGATGGGCACGACCGCGGTGCAAAGGTTATTGCTGCAGCTCTGCGCGATGCTGGTATGGAAGTAATTTATACTGGTTTAAGACAAACTCCCGAAATGATAGTTGAAGCTGCTATTCAGGAAGATGTTGATGTAATTGGTATAAGTATCCTTTCGGGTGCACATATGACAATATTACCAAAGATAAAAAATTTAATGAATGAAAAAGGTTTAGATGATGTTCTGCTAACTGGTGGTGGTATCATCCCTGAAGAAGATATTAAAAAATTAAAAGATATTGGAGTTGGCGAATTATTCACACCCGGCGCATCTACTAAAAACATTGCGGGATACATTAAAGAGTGGAGAAATAATAATCCAAGGAAAAACTAACTCCCACTTAAACCCCTTATAATATATTTAACGAGGTTACTTATGAAAAAGTTATTACTTTTTTGTCTACTTCTCACATCCTCTCTGACATTTTCTCAAACTTTGTTAGAAACTGTAAATCTGCCGAGCGGAACATTTTGGGACTATAGTTACGGAATGGTCCATAATAATGGGAAGTACTGGATAAGTTCTTCATCATCAACAGCAGGGAAGAAGATTATTTATGCAGTTAACAGCAGTGGAAATCAGGTTGACGTCTTGAACTTCGATCTTCCTTGGATAAGCTATTCACAAGGGTTGGCATTTGATGGTACAGATTTTTGGTATGTTGAAAGGAAAACGGCCAGATGTGATTTGTATAAAGTCAGTAATACTGGAATTGTAATCGATTCAATTCCTACTGCAGAATTATTTGGAGTAACAAATATAGTCCTTGGTGGTGCAGCCTGGGATGGAGATGGACTTTGGATTTCAGTTTATTCTCCGGATGCGAGAGCTGCACTGTATAAAGTAAACGTTGCAGCCAGAGCGATCGTTGATACAATATCTGTAATCGGTTTACAGCCTCAAGGAATCACTGTAAAAGGCGACACATTATTTTATGTAATGGATGGATTTCAAGGAGATGATGAAAAAATTTATGCTATCGATTTAAATACAGAAAATATTTTATTTTCATTTCACGTTCCGGAAACTCCGGGAGTAAGACAGAATCCAAGAGGGCTTGCCTGGGATGGAACTTATTTCTGGTTAATGGCTGAACCTGTCGGAGCAACTTCAGGCAGACAGTTGTTTAAATATGATCTTGAAGGCAGCGGAACACCCGAAATCACATTACCTGTAACAACAATAAATTTTCCTAATACAACAGTTGGTAACACATTCAACTACGATCTGACAATTTATAGTACTGGAACCGCAACTCTAACAATTGACTCAATTACAATTAGCGGAAACGGTTATTCTTTTAATCCGCTAACTTTTCCAATAAATATTCCTGCAGGAAGTTCATACAACGTTGTCGTGAATTTTACACCATTACAGTATGCTTATTATCAAGGACTTCTTAAAATATATTGCAACGATCCGGTTTCGTTAGTAAACAATGTTAACCTGAAAGGGCAAGGAGTTTTAAACGGTGCCAGAATTGGATTATCAGCTACATCGCATAATTTTGGAAATGTCTGGGTTGGTGAAGAGGGAATTGCTTTCTGGAAATTTAATATAATCAGCATTGGAGATGAGACTTTGCAAGTTCCAGACTTACAATTCAATTTACCTGAATTTACCTATAGTTCACCTGCTCTTCCGTTCTCCATTCCTTCGACTGATACTGTTGAATTAACCGCATACTTCTACCCAACACAAGTTGGAAATTATATCGATACTTTAAAAATTAGTAACAACGATGTTACTAATCCTGTTGCTAAAATTTCTATGCAGGGGATAGGTGTTTTTAATCCTTATAACTATGGATATATGTTTTGGGATTATCAGGTTCCTCCTCATCCAAATTCTTCAAGCGCAAGTCCGAGAATTGAAGGATTAAAACATATTAATGATATAACCGGAGATGGAATTCCGGAAGTCATAATCTCAACAGAAAATTATTGGACTATGTGTCTTAACGGTGCTGCTTCAGGAACAACTTATCCGATTTGGATTTTTACAACTTATATGAGCAGCAGTAACGCCGGATCAATTGGAGCTAACTTTGAATATGGAGTACAGGATGCGATACAAATTGCCAATGATCTCGACGGTGACGGTTATAATGATGTCGTACTTGCCGTTGGTGGTGGTAATGAACACATTTACGCTTTGAGTGGTAAGACCGGTCAAATCATCTGGCAATATGGTGATGATATTAATTGGGATATGGGTGATTTTGAAGCCGTTGATGTTCAAAGAGATTTTAACAGTGATGGAGTTGAGGATGTGCTTGCTATTGCAGATGGCAATGATCAGGGAACTGGTTATCAAAGAGCATTTCTTTTTAATGGTAGGAACGGAAATATTATTTGGGAACATCCCATCCCTGGTCCAAATCCTTCATTCGGAAAAACGATTATATCTATTGATGATCTAAATGGAGATAATCATCCAGACGTAGTTATTGCTTACGGCAACAATGGAACTACTGATTTAGCAGTCAGAGCAATAAATGGAATAAATGGTCAGACTTTATGGACGAGACAGATGGTGCTGTACGAGCCGAAAGAATTACTGGAACTACCATTACCGAATGGCAATTCAGATGTTATCGCTGCAGAATATTTTAACAGAATCCATCGTTTAAATGGAACTGATGGCAGTATTGTCTGGACTTATCCGCTTGGGGCTTCAGCAGGTGTTATTCAAATTGCTTTGATAAATGATATTAACAGTGATCAGGTTCCGGATGTACTCATTGCTTCCTTCGCCGGAAATGGATTGAATTGTTTAAGTGGTGCTACAGGTTTACAATTATGGGCATGGCAAATGGACTATCAATTTGGTGTTGCTACAATTCCTGATATCAATGACGATGGAGTCGAAGAGGTTCTTGCAGCCGCACGCTATGGAAATTTTTATTGTATAAGCGGGAAGGGCGATTCATTAATTTATATGCATTCTTTTCCAGGTGATTGGATGTATTCGGTAAACAAAATTCCATCAATAGACGGAAACTTCAGCTATGAAATGTTAGCCGGAACACGCGATGGCAAAGTTGTTTGTTTTTCCGGTGGCACTGTCGCTGTTCCTGTCGAACTAACATCCTTTGCCGGGTATGCTTCAGGAAATAAAGTCAATTTAACGTGGACAACAGCTACAGAAACTAATAATTCGGGTTTTGATGTAGAGAGAAAAATTTCCGACATATGGGAAAAAATCGGATTCGTTACTGGTTCCGGTACGACTACCGAATTCCGTACTTATTCTTTTGTTGATGAAAATGTGCAATCAGGAAATTATAGCTACCGGTTGAAACAAATTGATTTCAATGGCACATTTGAATATTCTGATATAATTGAAATCGAGATCAGTACTCCCGGCTATTACGCTCTGGAACAAAATTATCCAAATCCATTTAATCCGAATACCATAATTTCATATTCAATAAAAGAAAAAGGATTAGTAACTCTGAAAGTATTTGATATTCTTGGAAAAGAAGTCTCAACGCTTGTTAATGAAGAGCAGATAGCTGGTTCATATAAAATTAAATTCGAAAGTCATTCCGGCGAATTCCGGAATCTGGCAAGTGGAATTTATTTCTATTCACTAAAGGCAGGAGATTTTGTTTCGACAAAGAAGATGATTCTACTAAAATAAATTCAATCCTAATTCAGAAATTCTCAATATGGTCTCTTGATTGAGTTTATTATTAGAGTAAAAATTTTTTATTAATTGTGAGTATACGAATTTAATCCATACTTGCGCATTTTTTTAAATAGGTTGGATCGGTCTATTCCAAGTGCATTTGCAGTCTCACTGATTTTCCAGCTATGTTTTTGCAAGTTTAATAAAATATATTTCCTCTCAAAATTATTCACAGCATTCCTAAGTTGAACTGACTCATCACTATCTTGGTTTGCTTCAGTTTGCTTTTGGTCTAATTCTAAAGCATTTATCGCTTCTTCATATCCAATCTCTCCAGAGTGATTAAACAATACCATTTTTTCTATAGCATTTCTTAACTGACGAACATTACCGGGCCATTCATAATTAATTAAAAGTGCCTCAACTTGACTTTTAATCGAAAGAACTTGTTTATTGTAGCTGTTGCTAAATTCTTTTAAAAAATGGTAAGCTAATGGTAGTATATCTTCAACTCTGTCACGTAAAGGAGGTATTACAATTTTTATAACATTTAATCGATAATATAAATCCTCTCTAAACAATCCTTTTGAAATTAATTTCTCTAGGTTTTGATTTGTTGCAGAGATAATTCTCACATCAATTTTCCTTGGCATATTTTCTCCAATTACCTCAACTTCATTTGCCTCCAACACCCGCAATAGTTTAGCTTGTAATTGAATACTCATATTTCCGATTTCATCCAGAAACAAAGTGCCTCCATCTGCTTCAATAAATTTTCCTTTCCTATCCGAAAAAGCTCCAGTAAAAGCACCCTTACGATGACCAAAAAGTTCGCTTTCCAATAATTCTGAAGGTATTGCAGCGCAATTTAATTTTACATATGGTTTCCCTTTACGTCCACTATTAAAGTGAATTGCATGGGCTACCAGTTCTTTACCCGTACCACTATCTCCAAGTATTAAAACTTTTGCTGGAGTATTACTAACTTCTTTGATCTGATGCACTATACTTTTCAAAGCATTGCTTTGTCCAATAATAGAGAATTGTTCTTTCAATTCGCGATATATTGAATCACTCATTTCCTGAAGGTTATGCCGCTGAATAGCATTTTTAACGGCAACAAATAAACGTTCTGGGTCTATAGGTTTTTCAATAAAATCATACGCACCTTCTTTTATTGCTTGAACTGCAGTTTCAATATCGCTTTGACCTGAAATCATTACAACTGGCAATGCCGGATTTTTATATAAAGTTTTTTTTAGAACATCGATACCACTCATGACTGGCATTCTTACATCAAGCAGAAGGCAATGATAATTTTTTGATTCAAGATAAGTGTCAATCTTAAGCGGGTTAGAAAACGTATCAACTATATAATGTTCTAGGCTTAAAATTTTTTTTATTGATTTAAGCAAATTCTCATCATCATCTACTACCATTATCTTTTCATTCATTGTTTTCTTCTTTCATAATCGGCAATGAAAAACGAAATACTGCACCAAAGTTTGGTTTACTATAAACTTCAATAATACCACCATTATCTTCTATAATTTTTTTCGCGATTGACAAACCCATTCCAGTACCCTCAGATTTTGTAGAATAGTAAGGTTCAAAGATCCTTTTTTTATCTTCTTCTTTTATTCCCGGACCAGTATCTGCGATTTCTATCTCAATCGATTCCGAGAATATATTATCCAAATATTGTACCGAGGAAACATTAATATTAATTAATCCTCTTCCTTGTATTGCCGCCAAGGCATTTTCAATTAAAATTGTAAAAACCATTTCAATTTGCTGTGGATCCGCCCAGATTGGTTTAACATCTTTATCAATTATTACCTCAATAGCCAAATCTTCGTTAATATACGGTTGAAATTTACTCTTAGCTCCTTCAATGACAGAATTTACATCAAATGCTTGAAAATGTGGCTTATCCAGATTTGAAAATTTTAAAAAATTCTTTGTCATTGTTTGAATATTATCAAGTTCTGTACGCATCATTTGAATATCATCTGATAGTTCATTCTGTTCTTTTTCCGAAAGTTCAATTTTTTCTAATCTTGTTTGTAAAATCTTCAAATTCAAAGCAACTGTTGAAAGCGGTGTTTTTATGTCATGAGCCATTTTCTGAACTGCTCTGCTCCACGTATGTATTTTATCTGTATGCGATTGCATATTTGCAGTTTTTATTGCAATAAGATAGTTTTTTTCTCTCGTTAAAAGGTATTTAAACGGTTGAACTGAAACTTCGCATTTAAAACCTGATTCTTCATTACTTAGAAGTACTTTCTCGTTAATTATCTCATTAGTATCTCTGCTTTTTTTTAATATTTCAACTAATTGGGGATAATGATTCAAAATGGAAACAGCTTCTTCTCCCTTTTTGGGTGGTGGATTTAGATTAAGAATTTGAGCAAATCTATTATTGAAAAAAACAATTAAGCAATTGTTGTCGACAAGTAAAATACCTTCAGAAGAATCAGAACGAATGTATTTGAGTATTCGTGAACGATTAATAATTCTGTTTGACAGACTAAAACTTCCATTTAGAAATAGGAATACCAATCCAGCAAATCCAATAAAAATTAGCGGTAGATAAGAAGAGAGTTTATTTTCAATTAACTGTAATCTGTAATAATGATCTGGTAGTTGAAGGATTATTTCTACGGGCTTATGCGGACCAGTTAGTCTATATCCGATATAAGCTTCAAAATCTGCATCAGGAAACTTTGCTAAAAGACTTAATTCTTCATCAAAAGCCAGAAAACATTTTTCTGACATATAAAAGATTTCTTCTTTACCATCATTATTAACATCTTTAATAAATCGTGGCCTCGGATTTTCGAATTCAGTTGTTACACTTTTTATAATTTTTAATTGATGGCTCAGTTTTATGACTTTGTTCTTTTCCTTCCAGCCATATACTATTGAGGGATTCTTTTTTTCATCGACTATTGGATTATAAGCGACAAAATTTACCTCGAGTTTGTGAAATGGATTTTGTTCTTTTAAATAAACTTTGCCTTTTGAATCTATCATATAAATTAAATTTTCAAGATTTTTATCCCCGATATATTCCGGTACAACCATAATATATCTTTCAGAATAAATTTCTATTGGTAAACAATAAAAGAGTGAAGGATACTGAGAAAAACTAAGTGGTGGAAATACTGGATTAAGTTTTTGATCCAGAACAAATAACCAGCATTGGTCATCTTTATACGGTGCTGGATACTGAACGTTTCCTGAAGCGATGCTAAACATAATTATTTCATTATCACCATCGTTATTCAAATCATATGGAAATGCGCCTATAATAGTTGCTTTAGTCACAAACTCTTTTATTATCTTTTTATTATCCAGGTCCAGTGCATAAATATTTCTTGGTTTTAAAGCATTATGCGATCGGGCAGCAAAAATAAACACCTCATTGGGATAGATGTTTGTATCAGCAATGCAAACCGGGAAAAAATCCACAGGGTATTCAGTAGATAATGGCTCTTCGACACAATCAATAAATAGCCTTTTAATAATTGCTTTTTTAGTTATTAAATTGTGAGCATAAAAATAGAGTGAATCACCTTGTTGAGTAAAACCTAAAATTTCATCGAATCCATCACCAGTTATGTCATAATAGCTTAATCCATCCTCCCGGATAGTCTCCCAATAGTTCGCCTGATCAATAATTCCTCCATTCCAATTGTATACCTTTATATTATATCTGGTTGGTCCATAATTTCTTATTTCCATCATCTCACTAAATCCATCATGATCGAAATCATGATATCTACATTGATATTCTAATTCTTCGGGAATGTTTTCTAATATTTCAAATTCATTGGGATAAAATGATTCGCGTAGTAGGTAGGCAGCCCCTCCGGCAAGAATTAGAGAAAGGAAAAGCAACTTCCAACCGAAATTTCTGAAGAAATAAAACTTCGATTTTTGGTTCTTCGCCATAAATACTCGATTTATGAGTTACTGGTTTGTTTTAGAAATAAATGCCTTGATAATTATTTAGTCCGTGATTGATCTAATTCTGTTGAAATAAATAACCGCATAGCCCAATCACAAATTGCCCTTTAAAATCTCTCAATAAATGATTTAACTCAAATTTCTAATAACAATTTAGTGTATTTAAACTAAGGTTTCAACCTCCAAAATCAAAAATGTTTCCGTCTGGCATCATCCCAAGTTAAAATTCGTTGCAAAAAATACCACATCTCTATCTAAGTACAACACCATAGATATAATTCCTTAAATCAAAACTAAATGGTATGGATTCTGATTTACTCTTCAGCAGTGAGGACAATTTCAAAGAGTGAAATAAAAATTCACATAAAAATAATTAACCAAAAAAATCATAGGAGGATGCAATGAAAAAAATATTATCGCTCTTAATGGCACTTCTTTTAATTCTCTTTGTACTTGGATGTTCTGAGGATGAGGAGAATCCGGTTAATTCAAATAATCCTACGGTTTCAGGAAGCTGGAAAGGGAAAGCCACTTTGATGGGTATTCCAGTAGGATATTTGGATGCTACTCTTTCACAAAGCGGTAGTTCAGTATCAGGTTCTACAATAATTTACGGAACTATTGTAGCTAATGATACTTTGCATTGCACAGTATCATCAGGAAATAATAATTATCCAAACGTCAGCTTTACTTCCACAGCACCAGCACCGGGTGGGATGTATTCTTTAACCTATACAGGGACTTTCGTTAACTCAGATAGTCTTAGTGGAACAATTAAAGATGATGCTTCCGGAGTTTCATATCCAATGGGAATAAAGAAACAATAATCAATGGCACTTTACCTAAATAAAAATATTTAAAAAACTAAAACAAATTTGGAGGAAAAATGAAATCGCAATTAATGAAACTTGTCACTTGTGCATTTTTGTTTGCATCAGCTATTTTTTGCCAAAATGTACCATTACCAAACGGAGTTGAAACTCACGATGGATTCTTTCTTAGATTGGTTCCGGGATTTGGTTACTCGAATGTTTCAGAGACAGTGCCGGACGATATGTTATCAGAACAAAACAAGGGAAAGGATATTCTGACGTTTTCAGGTGGATTCACAGTTGCAAATGCAATCCAAATTGGAGGTGCAGTATCAGAAAATATAATCATATATGGTGAATCAGGTGGTGCAGTTATGATGAATCCATCAGTAAAAGTCTATGAAGAGGAAGTAGAGAATCCAGGTGATGTGCTGGTGTATCTAGGAGGAATTGGTCCAGGTATAACTTATTATTTTATGCCTAGTAATATCTATCTGTCTGCAACTATTCTTGCTTCTATTGCGATGGTTAATATTGAGGGTGACGAAACACAAAATTCCAACATTGGATTTGGATTTAACTTTATGGTTGGAAAAGAATGGTGGGCTGGTGAACAGTGGGGTTTAGGAATTTCTCTTTATTTCAGGTACGGTTCTCAAACTGATCAGGATATTGAAGATATTACTATTAGCGGATACTCCTTTGGTGCTTTATTCTCAGCAACCTTTAATTGATAAAATGGCACTTCTACTAGTGCCATTTTTATTATTGGTCGGCATCGAATGAATTCTATTGAAGAAAACAAGTATTTGGTTAAAGGAAATCTAATAATGATTAAAAAAGTGATAATTATTGGATCTATTTTCATCATTATGTGGGGACATAGTATTGCTCAGCAGCGCGACAGCCTTATCCAGCTTTATCCGGGGATGGATGATACAATAAGTTACATCGATAGAACTTATTTTGGATTGTACAACCAAATTGACGGATTTGAATACTCATCAGTGTATCTAAGAAACAATAAAAATTTGATTTCAAAAATTACTTTTTCAGAAAATGGAATCCTTAGAGATACAATACTGATTAATGATTTATCCGCACTCGAAAATACAAGATTAAAGATGAAAGAGACAGAAAATGAGTTCGAAAAGAAAATAGAGTCTTTGCGTGAAGTTGAAATAACGGCAAAAGATAGAAGGAATTTTAACGGGTTGCTTGAAGGATTAAGTAAAAATCATTTATATCTCTACACTGAAAAAAATAACCTGGCTAATCCGAACTCAATGTATAAATTCAGAATTCCGCTCACAGAAGTAGATCAGGTTGTTATTAAAGGTGAATCAAATTATTTAAGTCCTATCTTATGGGGAACCGGGATTGGTTTAGCCACCGGTATAATTGCACCAATTGGATTGAGTGCGATGGCTCAGGAAACTTTAGATCCTGAATCAGAACCAGAGTTTGAATTCAGCAGTGAGCTACTCGTATCCGGATTTGTTTGCGCAGCAATTGGTGCCGGGATTGGATATATCATTGGACTTTTGTCAGCAGAAGATGATTTGCCAATCAGGTTTGTTTCGGACAGAAGTGTGCTAAGGTTAACAGACTATGCACATTATAACTTCAGGAATCTTGAAAAATTAAATCAGGATTACCAGGAAATAAAATAAAAAATTAAAAACTACTTTTACATTGCCGGAAGTGAAGTGAAATATCTAATAACATATTGTTGTCTCGTTTTTTTATTTACTCTGTTATCTATCAACAACATTTATGCTCAGGAGAGTGATAGTCTCATTCAGCTTTATCCGGAGTTCGGAGACGCAATAGAAAAACTGGATAAAGAGTACTTTGGAATTTTCAGTGAGTATGATGATTTTGATAAAGCTGAGTTTTACATAAGAGATAATAAATACTTTGTAACTAAAATTAAATCTTTCCGACAGAGCAGTCTGTATGATGCTATTCTCGTTCAGAATTTATCAAGTCTTGATAGTTTAAGATCAAAAATAAGAGAAGCAGAGATCCTTGATGAACAGTCTGATTTAAAATCAGAGGTTGTTGTTATTACCAAAACCGGTGACCGGTACGAAGGTGAGCTTGAAATGTTCAGCAAAAAATATCTCTACCTCTATTCCGATAAAAGCATATCAACAGGTGGTATTTCACATCTGAGGGTTAAGATACCGGTATCGAATGTGGAGGGTGTTATTCTTCCGGGTGATTCATACACACTTGCAGGAATGGGCTTTGGTGCATTAGCCGGTCTTTTGGTTGGAATTGGTTTTGCTGCATCAGCAGAGTCAAGGGAAATTTGGTATTATAATTCTAAAATGCTGGTTGCAGGATTCTTTGTTGTTCTTGGGGCTGGTATTGGTGCATTGATAGGATTATTTGCATCGAACAGCGATGAAACAATAGAGATTGGATCAACCAATAGCTTAATTCAGCTTAAAGAGTTATGCAGGTACAATCCCGGTGATAAAAGTCCGCCGGGTGTAAAATATTTTACGATAGAGTCATTATAAAAAATAAGGAGGAGTTATGAAAAATTTATTTACAATTTTGTTTTTCCTTTTATTGTTTATACGAGAAATATCACCTCAATGGTATCAACAAACAAGTAATACAACTGAGGATTTACTTAGTATCTCATTTACCGATATAAATAATGGCACCGCAGTTGGAAAAAATGGTACAATTTTAAGAACTACAGATGGCGGAATGAACTGGAATTTGCAATCAAGTGGAACTACAAAACGATTATGGGATGTGTTCTTCACTGATGAGAATTTCGGAACCGCAGTTGGAGATGATGGTGTGATAGTCAGAACAACAAACGGGGGAATTGATTGGACATTACAAAATAGTGGAACTACGAGTTGGCTCAACGAAGTTAACTTCACAGATGCAAATACCGGTACAGTAGTTGGTGTTAATGGAACAATACTCAGAACAACAAATGGTGGAACAACCTGGACCCCACAAGTAAGTGGAACAACCGAGTATTTATATTGCGTGTGCTTTGTCAATGCTAATGTTGGGACTACTATTGGTTATGACTGGACTAACTTTGCTGAAATAATTTTAAGAACTACAAATGGTGGTGCAGCTTGGTTTGAACAAACCAGCACCGCTAATTATCCTTTCTTTGGTGTTTCGTTTATTGACGAAAATAATGGTACAGCAGTTGGTACAAGTGGTGAAATAATTAGAACTACAGATGGTGGGACTACCTGGACAACTCAAGCGAGTGGGGTAATATATACTTTAAATTGTGTTTCGTTTACTGATATTAATACAGGTACAGCTGTTGGTGGGAATGGAACAATCATCAGAACAACAAATGGAGGAACTGCCTGGGAAATACAGGAAAGTGGAACCACAAAATGGTTTGATGGTGTATGTTTTATTGACTCAAACTTTGGCTGGGCCGTCGGGAAAGACGGAACAATTCTCCATACTACAAACGGCGGAGTTGTTTTTGTAGAGGAAGAGAAAGTTAATAAATCACCGAATGATTTTAGCTTATCTCAGAATTATCCAAATCCTTATAATCCATCTACAGTAATTAAATATTCTATTCCAATAGTTTCCCAAGTAACAATTAAAGTATTTGATGTTATTGGAAATGAAATAGAAACTTTGGTAGATGAAGAGAAAGCATCAGGTACATATAAATTAACCTGGTACGCTGCACAGTTGCCTGCAGGAGTTTATTTCTACAAACTTCAGGCAGGTAATTTTGTTGAGACAAAGAAAATGGTATTACTTAAATAGTTTTACTTAGCCCCTCAATAAAAAGAGGGGCTTTTATGTTTAATTTTAACTCGATGGAGGAGCTATGAAAAAGTTAATTACAATTTTATTTTTCTTTTTATTGATTTCACAAACAATTATACCTCAATGGTATCAGCAGACAAGTGGAACAAATGAAGATTTACTAAGCGTTTCGTTTGTTGATACAAGCACGGGTACTGTTGTTGGAGAGAATGGTACGATTCTAAGAACAATGGATGGTGGTACAGCTTGGATATTACAAACAAGCGGAACTACAAATCATTTAAATGATGTTTTTTTTATCGATTTAAATAATGGAACTGCAGTTGGTGACGGAGGCACAATACTAAATACAACGAATGGAGGAATTTTATGGACAATACAAACAAGTGGATATAGTGATGATCTAAATGGAGTAGAATTTATTGACCTAAATATTGGTTGGGTAGTGGGTGGAAATAAAATTTTTAAAACCACAGATAGAGGATTAACATGGAACTTCCAGAATAGTGGACTACCTAATGTTTTATATGATGTGGCATTTACCGATCAAAATAATGGTATAGTCGTTGGAGAAGTAGGAACAACTCTTAAAAGTACGAATGGTGGAACAAACTGGATGTATCATTCTGCAAATGTCGCAGCTAACTTAAAGGGAGTTCATTTTTCCGACATTAATATAGCTTTAGCAGTTGGAGACGATGGAAGTATAATTAAAACAACAAATGGGGGTATTGACTGGATATTAGAAAATAGTGGAACAACACGTCCTCTATACGATCTTTGTTTTATTAATGAAAGTAAAGGAACAGCTGTCGGTTGGTTGGGAACGATTCTCAGAACTACAGACGGTGGAACAACATGGACACAGCAAACAGGTGCATCACTAAATATTTTATATGGTGTTACGTTTGTTAATGAGAACTTCGGAACAATTGTCGGTTGGAATGGTGTGATATTCAAAACTACAAATGGTGGTACCTCTTTCGTTGAGGAAAAATCAATTGATGAAATTCCTAATGACTATAGTTTATCTCAGAACTATCCTAATCCATTTAATCCATCTACGATAATAAAATATTCTGTCCCAATTGTTTCACAAGTTACAATTAAAGTATATGACATTATTGGAAATGAAGTAGAAAAATTGGTTGATGAAGAAAAAGCGTCAGGTATATATAAATTAACCTGGTACCCTGAACAGTTGCCCGCAGGAGTTTATTTCTACAAACTTCAGGCAGGTAATTTTGTTGAAACAAAGAAGATGATATTGCTTAAATAGTTTTACAAAGCCCCTAAATAAAAAGAGGGGCTTTTGTGTTTAATTTTAACTTGATGGAGGAGATATGAAGAACTTAGTAGTAATTGTTACAATATCATTACACATTTCCTTATTAGCCCAAGTTACAGATACTCTCTGGACAAAAACCATTGGGGGTGGTTCCGGTCAATCGGTTCAGCAGACAGCCGATGGGGGGTACATTGTTGCTGGTGTCACTGACCCCACAGGTATATTAATAAAAACTGATAGTATTGGCGATACTATTTGGAAAAAGATAATAGGTCCTTCTTCAATTGTTTATTCAGTACAAGAAACAATTGATGGAGGATTTGTTCTTACTGGGCATATTAATTATGATTTAATGATTCTTAAAACAGATGAAAACGGAAATGTTTTGTGGACTAAACTATATGATAATAATGGACAAGACATTGGAAGTGCATTGCAACAGACTGCAGATGGAGGATTTATTATTACGGGTGAGACATCGACTATTGGTAATGGTTTCGACTTATGGCTCTTAAAAACCGATTCTTTGGGCGATACAATTTGGACGAAGATTTATGGAGACACGGGATACGATTGGGGTTATTCAGTAGAACAAACTTTAGATGGTGGGTATATAGTTACTGGAAGGACAGGTACTAATGCAGGAGATACTGATCTTTGGTTAATAAAAACAGATCCAAGTGGAAATGTAACTTGGTCTAAAACATTTGGAGGAGCTTCTAATGATGCAGGATATTCAGTAAAGCAAACTGATAATGGAGGTTATATAATTACAGGCGAGGCTGACGGTAGTTATATTTATGGTCATTTTATATGGTTATTAAAAACAGATGAATTTGGAGATACTTTATGGACAAAAAAGTATGGAGCCGGTGAGAGTCGTGGATATTCAGTGCTACAAACAGAAGATAAAGGTTTCATTGTTGCGTGTGATTACACTACTTATAGTAATAATGCAGCTATTCTTAGAACTGATTCGCTGGGCAATCTGCAATGGTTAATTGTTCTCGACAATGGAGGTAATGATAAAGCCTTTTCAATAAATAGAACAAATGATGAAGGATATATAGTCACCGGGTATACTAATTTGCCACAAATTCTTTCTCAAATTTGGTTGATAAAATTAGGTCCAGAGCTGGTATTAGATTTATTATACCCCAATGGTGGTGAGTATTGGATTAATGGGACAACCGAAGCCATAGCCTGGTCAGGGGAAAATTTAGATGATGTTAAAATAGAATTAAGCATAGATAATGGTGCGAGTTGGAGTGCAATAGTAGATTCAACTCCAAGCACTGGTTTGTATGTCTGGACTGTAAATTGTCCTGCATATTCATCCGAATGTATAGTTAGAATTAGCGATTTATCTTTCCCTGATTATTACGATGAGAGTGACAGCGTCTTTACGATAGATATAGCACAACAAAATATTGCAGTTCTGATCCCGAACGGCGGGGAAAATTGGATAATCGGTACAAATGAACCGATTGCATGGACAAGTGAAAATGTTAGCGATGTTAAAATAGAGTTAAGCATAGATAATGGTATTAGCTGGAATACAATAGTAGATTCCACAGCAAGCAATGGCTTATATATCTGGACTGTAAATTGTTCTGCATATTCATCCGAATGTCTAGTTAGAATTAGCGATTTATCTTTTCCTGATTATTATGATGAAAGTGATAGTGTTTTTACGATAGATCTGCCACAATCAGTTGAACTTTTAGATGATAAAGGCATTCCAGAGGAGTTTACGTTATTTCAAAATTTTCCCAATCCTTTTAATCCAACTACAACTATTCAATTTGGAGTTCCCACTAGTTGTTTTGTTGAACTAAAACTTTATGACGTTTTGGGAAATGAGATTAATACACTCATATCAGAATTTAAAGAACCAGGCTATTATAACTATAATTTGAACGCAGAGGAATTATCAAGCGGAATCTACTTCTACACAATAAATGCAGGTGTTTTTGCGAAAACAAAGAAAATGTTATTGCTTAAATAGTTTTACTTAAGCCCCTCAATAAAAGAGGGGCTTTATATTTAGAAAAAAAATCTAATGGAGGATTTATGCAAAAGTCTTACAAAAAAAAGATTAAAGAAGTAATAGTATTAATTAGTGCCTTACTTCTGACTATTCCGTGTTTTCCTCAGCAAGAACAGTTACAAAAGGAAAATAAAGAACAATCATTGCTGGGGAAGTATTCATTGAAAATAAATAAAGGTAATGAAATCACTACATTACTTACACCTGTTGCTCAACATTATAAAGTAGATGATAATTTCTACATAGCCCTTATTTACAGTTATCCTGCTTCATTCAATTATATCACAAATACGATAAATAAAGTTAATTCAGATACTACTATTGTTGCTCCATCGAGTGGAAGAGTATTTAAACAAGGTGCATCATTAACTAAGTACAGTAATTTCCTGCGTATTCAGAATACAGATAACTACGGCTGTGAAAATGGATACCGGTCGTGGGTAAAGTTTGATATTTCTTCAATGCCAGATAGCGCTAATGTTGTCTGGGTAGAACAGCATATTTATTGTACCGAATTGCACGAGGGATTTTGGGATTATTTAAACTATGACATTCGCAGGATCGATAATGATCCTGAACCTGCAACACCCTTAGAACTCTGGTCAGATGTATTCGATGGTGCAGTTTATGAGGCAGGGGAATGGGTGAGTAACCCACCGGATTGGGAGTGGTGTTTATTAGATCCTCCCGCCGCATCAAATTTTACAGCTGCATTAGTTACACATGATTGGTTTGGATTAGGCTATATGGTTAAATGTAATGAAGATGATGCAGACTACTATGCAGTATTTAAAGGAGCACAGGATGACCTGCCTCCATATCTGGTTATTGGATACGACTTTTCTACTGATGTAGTTGATAAGACCGAACTGATAGAATCGTTTGCTTTATATCAAAATTATCCAAACCCATTTAATCCTACTACAACAATTCAATATCAGTTACCGAAACTTAGTTATGTAGAAGTTAAAGTCTATGATGTGTTGGGCAGAGAGATTGCCAATCTGATTAAAGAAGAACAGTCGTCTGGGATTCATGAAGTGAAATTTGATGCAGTCGGCTTACCTAGCGGATTATATATTTATAAATTACAAACAACAGAGTTTATAGCAATTAAGAAAATGATGCTGGTGAAATAATGTGACAAAGCCTCTCAAAAAAATGAAGGGCTTTCGTAATTAAGAGATAATTCAGCGGAGGATTAATGAAAGAATTAATTAGAATATTTACAAAAGTAAGTCTTCCAATTTTATTTATTCAACTTACAAGCTGCGTGAGTACGGAGTCGGTGACGGTTACTACAATCCATCTACAGGAAGCAACGGTCAGCGGTCCAATAAATCAGGCACCAATTCATTTAACTAAAGAAACTGATACACCATTTTTTACGGTTTCGCCCAGGTTCTCATATACAAAATCACAACAAGTTAATGCTTATGTGTCAGGTCACACACCCGTGAACTCAGAAGGTGTTTTTCAGGTAGATACTGTCTTTTATACAGATGGTTCTATTTCTTTTAATCAGGCCAATGGAGCAAACATTTATGAGTACAATGGTAAAAACTTGACCTGGGATATTGCTTCTGTAACTGCCGGTATTGATTTCGATGCAAGAATTACCAAAAGTTTTGCTGCTTTTGCTGGAGTGAATTATTCATCAACAAACAATAGAAATGTATGGGGAGGTAATGTTGGATTGGCAGTACTTATGAATACAAACATTATAGGTCTAAGATTAGATGCAGGCTTGCATGTTCAGGAGATTGCTTATGATGCTTATACTGTGGAGATAATTCAAACATGTAATAACGAGTATGTAGTTTTCTATCACGATTTAGGTAAATCAACACATTGGGATCCATTTCTAAATCTGACCATTAATACTGTCTCACCTAATGCTTTTGTTAATTTTTTTCTGAATCTCGGTTATACTCAACAAACATTAGTTGGTTTTACCCCAGAGGATAAAGATGAAACTTATTATGGAGAATATAGAATCTTCTATTTCGAAGGTCATCGTGAGATAGTAGAAGACTTACGGGGGGAAGCTACTGCAAGTTATCTCAATTTAACGCCAGGTTTGTTTTTCAGGCTTGGACAGTCAAGCAGGATATTGCTTGGGGTAAGATTCTATTTTGATAATGGATTAGATGATTCAACATCATCATCATTTATTCTTCCAATGATGCAAGTTGATTTTATGTTCTAATTAAGATTTTAGAATTGTTTTTACATATTCCAGTTTCTCCTCAGGGATGAGGATTTTTTCTTTTTCGGCAGAGGATTGTTTCGATTTTATTCCCTTTGCTTCAAGCAAACTGACTGCTTTAGCAGCCACGGTTTCATTTTCAAATTGGAGCTCGATAAGTGGCACCTTGTTGACTGATAAACTATCCGAAAGACTTACTCCGCATATCCGGCAGGTTTCAGCATCAAATTGTGGAACTGACCTGAACTCGGATAAGTAATCTTCAAATTCTGTAAGGTCTGTGTCTAACAATAGTATCCACCAAAAATTTTAATTGTGAATCCCAAATTGTTTGCTGAAGTTATAAGTGTCTTCATCATTGTGATTATTTATCTTAATACAGTAATGATTTGATGAAAGAATTTCATTCGGCAGAATCCAACTGATTTTTCCTTTGTTTTCTATATCAGTGTTGATTGTAAATTTGAACTCGCTTTTTCTGTAAAGACTAATATCTAACCTTTTAATTAATGGTGCGGACCATTTAATTATTATTGTATCGCCTGGATGATATATTGTTCCCCATACGGGCTCATAAACGCTAATAGAATTTCCTTCGACTGGGGCCTGCACAATTAATTCAGGCTGTTCTCTATCCCCAAAAATTTGTCTGCATCCAGTTAATAAAATTGAAAATATTAACAAAGTTTTTAATGCTAAATAAATTGCTTTCATAAAACCCTCTCTAGCAAAGAAAGCAAATTAAAATTTAAATAACAAGTAGAGTCCGAATTTTTAATATTTTAATAAGTGTTCTAAATTTTAATACAGTTCTCATTATTATTCATTTTTCTAATCCTTAGAGCAGTTCATTCTTTGTTTTTGAACCGTAAACGAAGCCTCCAAATGGCACGTAAGTTGGCAAACTCAAATCGCATCATATGTTCTCTCCTTATAACCCCGCAACTCTTCAGTAGTTGAGGGGTTTTTTATTTGCCTGAACCAACAGAAAAATGGTCTCACTACTCCTCAAAAAATATAACTCCTCTTTTGAAATTTAGTTAACCTGTTCCGTACGTTGTGGTATCTATACAAATTGAAAAACCAATCTAAAATTTTCTTATACTTTTCTCTAGTATCGTTTGAAAAATGAGGAATAATTACTAATAACCTGACTTTCCAATGGAGATTCGTTTAGTTATATTTGCTTCCAATTTTTCAAAAAATTCCCGGACAAAATGATTGAAATAAAGAAGTTAAATCCAGATCAGCAAAAAGCGGTAGAATATACTGGCGCAGCTCAAATGATCGTAGCAGGAGCCGGATCTGGAAAGACGAAAGTTCTTACATACAAAGTCGCTTATTTGTTAAAGCATAGCTATAAGCCTGAATCAATTCTAGCTCTCACCTTTACCAATAAAGCAGCAAATGAAATGAAGGAAAGGATTGTTGAATTAGTTGGGAAAAAGGCTGAAACGATATGGATGGGAACATTTCATTC
>JACZKK010000169.1 GCA_014860115.1 Ignavibacteriaceae bacterium | reverse complement strand
GGTTCACCAACGTGTCCCAATCCCTGGATTGTGATGGTTTTTCCTTCAAGAGTTCCTAATCCCAAAAATTCTATTGCGGCTTCCATTCCCGAAATTATTCCTTTTGCTGTAGGAGTTGAAGGATTTCCACTTCCACCAAATTCAATAGGAATGCATGTGGTAAACCTTGTCCCTGAAAAAACGTTTGCCATATCTTCAACACTTGTTCCTACATCCTCTGCGGTTACATAACATCCATTCAAAGTAGAAATGAAAGTACCATATTCTTTATAGATTTTTTCTCTTACCTCAGGACTAGTTTTATCAAATTTTGGATTATGAGCTATAACTCCTTTACCACCACCCCACCATAAACCGGCAAGCGCATTCTTAAAAGTCATTCCAGCACCAAGCCTTAAACCATCCCTGAAATAAGATTCTACAGAATTATAATCCCAAAACCTCACACCACCAGCCGCCTGTCCTCGATTAGTTCTGTGAATAAAAGCACCGAGAAGCATATCATAAGTATCAGAAATTTTACAGAACCATCCTTCGTGTTCAATAAAATCTCTTTGATCATTGAGGAAGAAATCAGCAATTGGTTTTAAAATCGGATGAGATTCAGTAAGACTTTTCTTTTCTTCATCATACACAAAAAAGAATTTTCTGATTCTTTCCTTTCTTAGTAATTTAACAAAGTCAGAAGGTGTTAGAGAAAGCAAGTCGGGTTTTGAAAACATAAGTCCCCCACTAATTGATTAAAGATTTTTATATAATATCGATTTTCTCGGTAGGAATTGAAAGTTTATCGACTATATTACTTTCATTAATAATCACAGCGCTTAACTTATTTCCAGAACAGGCTGCAGTGTCAATATAAACTGTATCACTGGCTTCATCATAAGTAACTTCCTCAAATCTTGTGTGACCAACAACCTGCAGCTTTCCAAGGTTAACAAGTTTATCTCTTGTCCATAAAATTCCGTGATCGCTGTTCAAATCTCTTTCGATAATATTTATCAGTTTCTGTTTATCCGAAAGAGGATGTTTGCCAAGCTTTCTTGAGTAGTGATTTGAAATTCCCGCATGACAAACAAAACAATCACTTAGATCAAGAATCAATGGAGCTTTTATAATAAAGTTAAGGTGCTTGTTCATTTCAGCAAACCGATTGCTGTATGAATCCAGTGTAGTCTCGGAACCATTAAAAACCCAGGATCTTCCCAGCATACTAGAAGGATGTTTTATAAAATAATAAAACATATAATCGTGGTTGCCGGCAGTGAAAGTTATTTTGTTCTTTCTTATAAACTCAACTACCTCATAACTGTACTTCCCTCTGTCCACAAGGTCACCCACTGCACATACCGGAATATCCGGATACTTCTTCAAAATAAGGGCGTATAGTTTTTTAAGAGTATGAAAACAACCGTGAATATCCCCAATTACTGCTACCATAGTTAGATGTGTCTCGTTTCTTTTGCGTATTTAGTTAATTCGTCGCGGAACTTTGGATGGGCAATTCTTATAAGTTCCCTTGCTCTTTCCTTTAAAGTTTTTCCAAAGAGTTGAGCAACTCCGTATTCAGTTACAACATAATGCACATCTCCACGAGATGTAACTACACCGGCTCCGGGATTTAACTGAGCAACAATTCGGGAAACTTCACCATCTTTTGTAATTGAAGGAAGTGCTATGATTGGTTTTCCACCTTCAGAGTGAGCAGCTCCTCTGATAAAGTCTACCTGTCCGCCAATACCACTGAAAATTCTCGTTCCAATTGAATCAGCGCATACCTGTCCGGTGATATCAATTTCGATTGCGGAATTTATTGCGACCATTTTTTTGTTCTGCGCAATTATAAATGGATCGTTTACATATTCCTGAGGATGAAATTCTATCACGGGATTGTTATCAATAAATTTAAATACTCTTTTTGTACCAAGAACAAAACCGACAATAATTTTGCCGGGATGAATTGTTTTTTCCTCTCCATTAATGATTCCCTCTTCAACAAGGTCAACAATTCCGTCGGAGAACATTTCAGTGTGAATACCAAGATTTTTTCTATCGTGTAAATACTTCATAACAGAATCAGGGATAGCGCCAATTCCCATTTGTAAAGTTGATCCATTTTCAATTAATTCAGCAGTGTTTTTTCCGATAGCATCGTAAATCTTCATCATTTCTTCACTAGTATTGGGATCAACCTGGGGCAGCTCCGAGATTGCTTCTGTGTGTTCTACAATATGATGAATTTTATTGATATGGATAAAGCTATCCCCCAGACTTCGCGGCATTTCGCTATTGATCTGAGCAATAACAATCTTAGCTTTTTCTGCTGCAGTTTTAATTGTACCCACATCAACTCCGTAACTGCAAAAACCATGTTCGTCAGGAGGTGATACATTGAGTAAAGCTATATCCACAGGTATAATATTTCTTTTAAAAAGAAGCGGAACTTCAGAAAGGAATATTGGAATGAATTCAGATCTTCCCTCGTGCACAGCCTTTCGAACATTAGCTCCCGTAAAGAAAGCTTTATGTTTGAAGTGCTTCTCCATCCCAGGATCAACATAAGGTAACTCACCAACAATTAAGATGTGATAAATCGTAACATTTTCAAGATCATCTTTTCTTCTTACCATTGCACGAACCAATTCAAGAGGCACAGCACATCCGGGCTGAATAACGATGTTATCCCCTGACTTGATTTTTTTTACAGCGTCATCTGAAGTAGTTAACTTCTTACTATAAATATTATAAAGGTTTGCCGGTAAATTCTTTTTTCTTATTTCTTCCACAGTCAGCATAAATTTTAATTTTTCTTTAACAGGATGATATTCGCAAAGACATCATCAGGATATTTAATTAGTCGAAAATACGTGGAGTTTTTTATAAACCACTTCAAAAGATTCAGCAATTGATTCATTAGTACAGATTCCGTTGTAAGCGCAAACTCCCTTGGCTAATCCTTCATCACCGAGCAGTGCCGGAGTCAAGCCATTGTCTGCAATGTCGTGAACATAATCAAGAACTGCATTATTCAAACCGTAACTTGCAGTGCGTGCAACAAGTGCCGGCATATTTGGAACACAATAATGAATTACATTATGCATAGTATATACGGGATCCGAAATTGTAGTTACTCTGCTAGTCTCAACACATCCACCCTGATCAATCGAAACATCAACAATGACTGCACCTTTCTTCATTTCCTTAACCATCTGCTCGGTTACAAGATGCGGAGCCTTTTCTCCTTTAATCAAAACCGCACCAACAAGCACATCTGCAAATTTCACACCACGCGAAATGGTATAAGGGTTAGCCATAACCGTAGTAACTCCTCTGTGAAATTCAGTTTCTATTTGTCTTAACCGTGCTAAATCTCTGTCAATGACAATCACCTGGGCACCTCTTCCTAAAGCTGCTCTGGCAGCAGTAATTCCTACAACACCAGCACCCAAAATTACAACCGCTGCGGGCGCAACTCCGGTAATTCCACCGATTAATATTCCTCTGCCGCTTTTAGTAAAACTTTCAAGATAACGCTCAGCTACCTGTATAGCAAGCGGCCCAGCGATCTCACTCATTGAATGGAGTATTGGTAAGCGTGAGTCATGTTCAATTAGCTCCAAACCAATAGCAGTTATCTTTTTACTGAGAAGTTTTTCGAGAACATTTTTTTTACCCATAGTGAGAAGAAGAAAGGATAAAAGTATCTGGTTATCAACAAGCAGATCAGCTTCTTCTTCTGTGACGGGAGCTACCTTTAGAACCATTTCAGCTCTGCCAAATGCTTCTTCTCTACTATAAACGATAGTTGCCCCTACTTCACGATATTCCTCATCAGTAAAGTGGCTCGCTTCACCCGCACCGCTTTGAAAATAGACTGTATGGCCGGATCTAATTAGGGAGTCAACACCAGCAGGTGTAAGTGGTACTCGCTTTTCTTCCCAGCGAGTTTCAGTTGGTATTCCTATTCTCATTTAAGTATTCACTTTTTGTTTTCAAAACTACTTATTAGCAAAAATAGATGCAACCAGAATCGGTTATCACACTTAAAAAACAGGCGTAAGTGCTGGTTTATTTTTGAGAACATTAATTACATTCTTAACAGCAAGCTCCGCCATTCCATCTCTTGCTTCTTTAGTTGCACTTCCTAAATGAGGGAGTACTAATACATTCTGGAATTTGAGCAATTCTGAATTTATGTTCGGTTCATTCTCAAAAACATCAAGGCCAACTGCCATTATTCTGTTATTTTCTAATAACCGGATAAGCGCTTTCTCATCAATTATCTCTCCGCGTGTAGTATTTATTAAAATCGAATTTCTTTTTAATTGATTCAATCTATTATGATTTAAATAATGATGGGTTTGACTATTCAATGGCAGGTGAACTGAAAGTATATCAGAATTTTCCAGCAAATTATTCAGTGAGACCTTTTTTGCAGCAGTCTCCTTTTCGAGCTTTTGATTTCTGTTGCTGTCAACATAAATGATGTTTGTTCCAAAAGATTTGGCCCGTCTGGCAACTGCACTTCCAATTCTTCCTGCGCCAAGTATTCCAAAGGTTTTGTTCTTCAATTCCATTCCAAGAAGCAGTTTTGGTTTCCAGCCTTTAAATTTTTTAGTTTTTAATAATTTCTCACCTTCGCTCAATCTTCTCGCACAGGCAAGCACCAGCGCCATTGTCAGATCAGCAGTAGATTCAGTTAATACATCTGGAGTGTTTGTTACGATGATATTTTTTTTCTTCGCATAATTGATATCAATGTTATTATATCCCACCGCATAGTTTGCGATAATTTTACAACCGGGCATCTGGTCGATTACTTTTTTATCAATTTTTTCTGTAAGAAGTGAAATTAATGCTTCGCAGTTTTTAATTTTTTCGAGAAGAAGTTTTCTGGGAATCGGCTGGTCTTTTTTATAGTAGCCGAATGATATCTTATTCTCCTTTAATAGCCTGAAAGCTATTTCCGGAAGCTCCCTTGTAATAAAGACTTTCATAACACAAAAAGAAAAGAATTAATTTTTAACTAAACAATAACTTCACAATAAATAATGCTCCGAGTATTCCTGCAATATCGGCTATCAAGCCAACCGGAAGAGCATGTCTGGTACTTTTGATATTTACTGCACCAAAGTACAGGGCTAAAACATAGAATGTAGTTTCCGTGCTGCCGTAAAAAGTTGAAACTAAAATTCCAACAAACGAATCCGGTCCATAAACAGCAAGATTTTCTGACATAATGCCAAGTGAACCACTTCCGGAAAGAGGTCGCATCAATGCCATAGGTAATGCTTCTGCAGGCATTCCAATTAAACTTGTGATTGGTTTAAGAATGAAGATAAGCCAATCCATAGCTCCGCCTGCTCTGAAGATTCCAATAGCAATCAACATTGCAACCAGGTAAGGAATTATTTTTACGGCAATATTGAAACCATCTTTCGCCCCTTCAACAAAGCTTTCATAAACTTTAACTTTTTTGATGGCACCGTATCCAATAAAAACAATTATCAGCAATGGGATAGCAAGTTTAGATACTACTTCAATTACATTCTTAAATCCTTCTGCGGAAATAAATGAAAGTAATCCTCCTGCTTCAGAAGCCACACCAGTAATAAAAAATAATACAATTACCAGAATTGCAACTAATGCCAATCCAATAAATTTTAAATTCTTTTTGAACCAATCTAAAAAGCTCCATGATTCCAAATAAAACTTTTCAATTATTTTAGCAGCAGTAACTCCGGCAACAGTTGCACAAAGTGCTCCAAAAATTGTTGTGCCAATTATGATTGCAGGGTTCGAGCTACCCGAGGCAGCCCGAACAGCGATTGCTGTTGCAGGAATTAGTGTTAATCCAGCCGTGTTAATTGCCAGAAAAGTAACCATTGAGTTTGAAGCTGTTCCTTTATTCGGATTAATTTTTTCCATCTCTTCCATCGCTTTCAATCCGAATGGCGTGGCAGCATTCCCCAAACCCAGCATATTAGCGGATATGTTCATGATCATCGAGCTCATCGCGGGATGATCTGATGGAATTTCGGGGAATAATCTTTTCGTGAAAGGTTTCAGAGACCTTGCAATTATTTTTATTAATCCTGCTTCCTCCGCTACTTTCATTACACCAAGCCATAATGCCATAATACCAATTAATCCAAGTGCAATGGTCACAGCAGTTCCCGAATATTCAAGTACTGCACTCGTTACATCTTTCATTTTTGTGAAAGATATAGATTCAAAAATTATTTCTGCGTTGAAAGAATTATCAGCTTTTCGTTCATTGAGTTTTATGCTACCGGTAAGATCATCTTTTTCACCTGAGGCAGCAGCCATCTCTTTCCAAATCGATGGAAAGTTATCATCGACTTTTATAGAAATAAAACCGACAAATAAATCTTTTTTAAAATTAACAACAGCATCAACCTCTAAATCTGAATTGATTCTGTCGTTATAAAAATTATTATATGAAACTGAATTCACCTGAATTTTGGCGGATTGTTTGCCTTCCGGTAACGCATCAATTTTTTCATTAAAGGAGATGGTGATATTGAGAGGTGAGTTGTTTTTGTATCTGTTAGTGCTGCTATTAATTATATCCGAAGTTAGTGCGGCACCAACACCAAGCAATATTAAGGCTACCCAGATATAGTTCAGCACAGATTAATTCCTGAATTTAATTTAGAAGAGATTAAGAAGATACAATCACTATTAAAAAACATTTCATCAATAGCCCATTTCATCATAAGCAAGAAGTTCTTCTGAATCCACGAACAGAAGTTTACCTTTAGTTTGAGTTTCTTTTTCAGGGAGAATCAGTTTACCGGAATACTTCTCAATAAAGCTTTGAGCAATATCCCGAATGGTTTTTTTCTCTTCTGCTTCACGAACAACACCGGTTACAACTATAGAAAAAAGCCTGTACAATGGATCCTTTTTCTCAATCAACTCTTTAGTAACATTTTTATCATTTAAAATGGTAAACTTTGCCAGAGTATCCAATTTAATTGTTCTTAGTAGCTCTTCATTATCAAGATAAAAGAAAACGTTTTTATTCTGATAAATAAAAATCGTTGCAAACTGTGCGAAGCTTTCCTTCTGCAGCGTTACCGTAACTACTCCACCTTGTGCTGAGCTAAGTTCCTTTTCTACAAGTGAAAGATCTCTGATAACTTTTATTTTTTTATTCATTTTATTAAACCTGTCTGCGCTTTTGCTAATTAAATTTCTGCGATATCCTGGATTTGATGCACTGCTCATTCTCATCTGCGAAGATGCAATTTTTACAGGCATCCAAATTTACAGAATAGTTACTATTTCTGATCGAATAAATCATCGATTTAATACCTGATTTTATACTCTGATCTGCTGCCTCATCAAAATTAAAAATAAATGGATTATCAGGATATTTAATGAAGATGATTCTTCCCTCAATCTCGTACTTTTGTTCAAAAAGTCTGGAAATAATATAAGCATAAAATTTTAGCTGAGGTAAATATTTTTGTGAGTTCGCATCAATTTCATTTGGATTGATATTATCTGTTTTATAATCAACTATTATGAGCTTTCTATAATCGATTATAAGCTTATCGAGAATTCCGAAAAGGTAAAAATCATCTTCTCTTAAATAAGCCTCAAACTCATTTCCGTAATTTGTAAAGGAACTGATAAACCTGAACTCATCTGAATTATAGAATAGTTTCAAGTCACTCATAATTTCTGTTTTTAATGATTCCGGAATTTCTCCATTAAAATTATTTTTTAATTTTTTTTCAACGAATTCCGGCATGTCATTCCAACTAATATTTTTTCGGAGGATATAATGAATTAACTGCCCTTTGAACTTTGAAAATTCAGCAAGGTTGGAGTCATCATCAAATAAATAAGAAGTCAGTTCGTTTCTGTTATAATCTTCATCAAGGTTAAACTTAGAAACGTTTCCGAACCGAAATGACTGCTGAATCAAATCTCCGAGTTTGTAATTATACTGAAGATTGTACTTAAGCGGACAGGTTGAGAATGTCGAAAATCTTGTAGCGGAAACAACCTCACCTTTGGACTCATCTTTAATCCCGGATAAAATTATTTTCTTGTTTCTTATCTCAAATTCATTTTTTTCAATTAATTTTTCGGAGTATTCGATGTTTCGGACTATCGGTATTTCTAATTTTATAGATTTGGTCAGGTTTGAATAAGTTTCGTTAACTTTTTGCAGGAAAACAAGTTCTCCTTCAAGCGTGATTTTGTCTGAAGTTAATTCCTGTTGCAAGCCTTCATTAAGTAATGCTGTAAAAGATTTTTTCTTAGCTGATTTACCTTCATTTGTATATGTAATGAAAAGAAAATCTTTAGCTCTGGTCAGGCCAACATATAGAAGTCTTTTTAACTCAGCAATTTCTTTTTTTGACTCGATGAGATTATACAGTCCAACAATTGGCGCAGAATGATAATCTCCAAAATAATTTTCATTTAGTGGAACTTTTGTGAGTAGTCCAAAATTTTTATCTACGGTGAAAGATCTTGACTTGACTTTATTGACTTGAGTTGTGTCATTGCATTTATATAAAAATACCGCCGGATATTCCAAGCCTTTGGCCTGATGAATTGTTAGAATATTAACTCCATCTCTTGCTTCCTCAATATGACCTTGTGCTTCATCACCAGAACTGGAAATAGCATCATTTAAGAAAAAAGCGTAATCATAGAGTGTATTGAATTCATCATTAAAAAATTCATTCGTGATAGAAATTAGTTTGTTCAGATTGGAAATTTCCTGTGATCCGTCAATTCGTGATACGATTGTTGATATGAAATCTGATTCTTTCAATATTTTTCTAAGAAGCTGCGAGATGTTAACTCTGTTTGAAAGGTTTTTATTTTTATTTAATATTTCTAATATTTTTCTCCAAAATTTTTTCTCTGAAGATGAGGCTGATTTTATTTTTTCCCAGAAAGATTCACCTTCAAACATTGAGAGTTCAAGAATATCCACATCTGAAACTAAAAAGAATGGCGAGCGAAGAATTCCAATAAGTGCGGCATCATCTTTATCATTTAAAAGAAATGCGAAATAATTATAAATATCGCTTATGCTCTGCTTCTGATAGAATCCAGTTCCTCCAACTACTTTGAAAGGAATTTGATATTTTATAAAAGCATTCTGCAGTTCAGTAAATGCCGCACGCTTACGAACAAGAATTGCTATGTCGTTCCATTCTTTTAAGCGATCCTTAAACTCTAACCTCAAACCAATAATTCTTTTCGCAACGAGTTCTGCTTCAATTGTTTCTTCATCTTCTGCAATCAGAAATTCTACCTGTCCTTTGAAATCATCAGATCGGGCACAGACCAAATCAGAAGCAGAAACTTCGTTGAAGAATAAACGGGGATCTTTGAATAAATTGTTGAACAATGAATTGACGAAAAAACAAATTGCCGGAGCCATTCGAAAGCTATCGGGAAGAGTTAATAATGAATCATTCCCATATACTTTTTGAATATCTGTTTTTGTTTTTGAAAATACCTGAAGCTCGGCATCACGAAAACGGTAGATGCTTTGCTTCTCATCTCCTACAATAAAAAAATTTCCTCTTTTCAAATCATCAACCAGGGGAAGAAAAATTTCATACTGAATTTCATTTGTATCCTGATACTCATCAACTAATAGAAATTTGTATTTGCCGGATAGAGCTCGTCTAACAGATTCATTTTCCAGTAATGTTTTTGTTTTAAGCAAGATGTCCTCAAAATCAAGAACTCCCATCTCTGACTTCTTAAATTCATACGCATTAAGAATATCTTTGAAGACACGAACCAATGCCAGCCCATATTTGGCGAGTTCTCTTTCTATGATTTCGTGGTTCTCACTAAAATCTAATTCATCAAGATCACTAAAAAAGTTTTCAACAACGTGTATTGAGTTTTGAATCTCCGCCTGTTCTGTTGAAGGAAGGTAACCTTGCTTACGCACACTTCCATCCTTAGTTAATACTTTATCACGCAGTTCCTGGAGCTTCCTTAAAACATCAATTTGATCATCAGTAGATTTAAGTAATTCCAAAAAGGAATTTATTTCAGTCACCAGTTTATTCTTTGAATTGTATTCGAGAACTTTATTGTTGACAATTTTAATCTGAGTGTGAACTTCAGGTAATATTTTTTCAAAAACCACTTTAATATTAGACTTAAATAGTTCAAACAAGTGCTTTGCGATTTCGTCGTCACTTAACCCATAGTAACTATCAATAAGTTGTAAGACATTTTTTCTTTTGTTAATCAGCTCCGAAAGCTCACTAACTAAATTCACCTTCGAACCTAAAAGCCTTATTAAATATTTTACATCTGATTGCTCTTTAGTTGACTTTAACATTTCTCTAAGCCTGGTCTCAATTGCTAAATCAACTAATTCAGATGTTTTCTGCGCATTTATTGGAATGAAGTTCGCATCAATTTCGGCCTCGACAGGAAACTCCTTTAAGAGATCCATGCAGAAGGAATGAATTGTTGAAATCTTTGCTGATACAAGCTGCTTCCTGATTTTTTCAATGCGATGTCTGAGTTCATCATCAGTCGTTATTAGTAATAACTTATTTAGTTCTTCTGAAATTCTTTTGTAAAGTTCACCGGCGGCTTTTTCAGTAAATGTGATTGCTGCAACCTGACTAAGTGGAGTTGTGGTATTAATGATGATCTCGAGAAATCGCTGAGCAAGAACAAAGGTTTTTCCCGATCCTGCGTTTGCAGTAAGTGAAATGGATTTATCAATAGTTAGCGCATTGCTTTGATGGGGAGTGAGAATGCTCATATCAAGCTTCTTGTTTAGGAAACTTCACGGGTATCTTTATTCCAAAAATTGTTCCTGATACATTAGATGAGATTAGTTTTATTTCGCAATTAGTATTTTCGAGAAATCTTTTTATCAATTTCAGTCCTAAGCCAAGTCCCTTCTCTTTTGTGGTGAAGTTTGCTTCAAAAATTTTATTCTGAATTTCAGGTGGTATTCCGTTTCCATTGTCAGCTATATTAATTATAGAATTCCCATCCTCGACTGATAAATCAATATTAATAATGCTTGCTCTTGCCTGAATTGAATTCCTGATAAGATTAATGAACATACGCCGCATCTGTGAATTATCTGATTCAACTAAAACTTTTTCAGTATCGGTCTTGAACTTAATTTCTGCTTCTTCATCTCCAAACAGATGAATTGTATCTCTTATTACGGGAATGAGATCAAATTCTTCGAGCTTGAGACTCGGCATTTTTGCAAATGAGGAAAACTCAGAGGCAATAAGACTAAGACTTTCTATCTGATTAAGTATTGCCTGAGAAAGTTTTTTTAAAATTTCATCAAATTCAGTTTTTTTATCTTTATAAGCTGCAACAAGCTGCTGGACAGATAGTTTCATGGGAGTGAGAGGATTTTTAATTTCGTGTGCTACCTGTTTTGCCATTTCCTTCCATGCACTTTCCCGTTCAAGTTCAGCAATATCATTCTGATTTTTCTGAAGCTCACTTGTCATCGCATTAAACCCATCAAGCAATTCTTTTAACTCACCCTTTTCTTTATTCTTAAGCTGAACGCTCAAATCTCCCTGAGCTACTGCATTTGTTGCTCTTGTAAGCTGCCTGATTGGTGATGATATCTGGTTTGCAAAAAGAGTACTTAGAAGTGTTATGACAATTACTGCAAAAGAATAAACTCCAAACAAAAAGACATCTGCATCTACCGGAGAATAAAAAAGTTCAATTTTGTTAAAGGCATCATTCACACCAAGAATAAAAGCTCTGTTATCAAAATCTATTTTACGATAGTAAGCATCAAAGGCATAATTATCAATTGATTCTTTAGTCAATGACTCACGATAGCTAAGATAGTTCAGATTATAATGAACTTCGGATTTGAGCTTGCTGGAAATTAATCTATTATCAAAGTACTCTTTTCTTGAGCTATAAATTCTTTCAGAGTTTTCATAAATAGTAAAAGCAATTTTTAATTCCTTTCCGGCATTTTCAAATGCAGTTATAAAGTCTCTGTCAGGATGTTTCTGCTTTTGAGCTTTTATATGGTTTTCTAAATACTCCGATCTTTTGCTAAGCTCATTAAAAATTGCTGTATTAGTGCGCTCACGAACTACTTCCCTATTGTAAACCGCCAGCGCAATGATAGGAATGATAGATACTAATAAAAACGCACCCAACAGTCTTGTTCTGAATGTATACTTTAACCTGAGAAACCTGGATAGGATAAGTATGAACACCAGAATTAGAATGAATATTGAATGAACAATAAATATTTTGAAAAAGTTAAAGAGGCTCCACGTAATTTCTTTGTCTTTAATAGCTACTGCAGTTGTCTTATCAGCACCGTCCCAATTCGATTTTAATATATATGTTATATAATCTTCACCATAAAGTGATAGGTTTATCCAGCCGTCACCATCGGGAGATAATTCAACTTTAAATATCTGTTCCCTTTGTTCCTTCGAAGGAAAAATATTTCCGCGGACCTGAAGAAGTTTACCATCATAAAATTCAAACACCCTGACTAGATTTAAATCTACAACTGAACCTAAGGCAGCTTTATTTGATTCGAGAAAATCAGGGAATTCAGCTGCACCAAGGTTTTCAACATTGAACTTTGCTGCAACAGCAATATATCCAGATATGATATTATTATTTTCAACAGGAACAACCCCGGCAAAGCTAACACCAATTTGTGATGAAGATTCGATCTCACTAATAGAAACACCAGTTTCATTTTTTTGCCTAAATAGTTTTTGATAATCAACTGCCTCGTCAAATCCAACTGTAAATCGTCCGAGCGGGTTAAAGCTCCTGTCAAATATCAATAATTCAGAGCTCAACGATTCTCTTTGTAACGAACTTTTACTCCAGGTAATAAATGCCTCAGAATCATAATTTGCATTTAGTTTATGCAAAGAAGAAATCAATCTTTCATTCTGTGTAGAATTTCTAAGAGTTTCATTGACAAGATAAGAAAGGAGTTCTTTGTTAGCTCTGTTTACTTCCGACGCAATTACCTTAAGCGATCTTTTTTCGAGTTCCAGATTAAAATAATTTAACATGGATATTGCAATTACTGATGCAATCAGCGAGGAGTAAATGATATTTACGGAAATATGTTTGGCCCTGAAAGTAAGATTTCCAATAACAAAAAAAATCAAAGCGAAAAAAGCAAAGAACATTAATGGTGTTATTAATGGTTCTGATTGCCTGAGAAAAAATATGAAGCAGGAAATCTGAATAAGAACAAATAAAATAGCGAAACGAAAAATTGATTTATCATCTCTTAATAACTTCAAATATTTTCCTATCAGAAGTATAAAAGCTATTATCACAAAAACGACTGCAAGTCCAAATAAGAGAATATTTAAATTCATCAACAATGCCGGCAAACTTGGAATTAAGTCAGGCTCTTTGAAGTAGCGAATTGTTGAATCGAACACAACACTTTTAATTGATGCTGCTAAACCACGCATTGTATAAAAAGTTAGTATTGCAATTACGGGAGAAATAAGATACTTAAGTATAGTAAGTCGTGGAGGTTTTTTTTCTTTGAAATATTCGAAGATGTAAAGGAAGAACTTAAGCCCGATAATCAGCAGTAGAACATTTGTAACAAAAAACTCAATCGGTGTTTTAACAATACCCCATGCAAATGTTGATGAAAAATGTGATGGATCAACAAGTGGCCCCTCAAGAAATCTTGCAGGAAATCCTGACCAAAACAAAACAAATCTCAGTACAGCGAAATAAATTATTAGTGCAAGAAGCCTGACTGTTCTCCACTTTATTGTTAAAAAATCAAATTTCAAACCCAGTGTTAAGAAAAGTATTCCTATTGTTAATAATAATATTTGAATACGAGCTGTCGTTTCCTGTATCTCGGTTACCTCAAAATTTAAAGACGGCTTGAAAAAGCTTGCCTGACCAATTTTACTATTTTTGGAATTTAGCAGCATCACTGAATACTTCCTTCCGTCCTTTGAGGGCTGAGCATAGGGATCATAAAATATATTGAATACAGTATTAAAGCTGTTTGACAATTCCTCTGAAAAACTTTCTTGTCTGTAAAATTTATTTTGAAGAGAATAATGTTTTTCAACTGGTTTACTTAAAAGGACATAGAATCTATCGCCATGAAGAATCACTGTATCAATTATGGTCAGATAAGTGACCAGAGGAGAATTAAAAAAGTAGACCTCATTTAAAGGATAGACAAAAGGAAATATTTCCTCCTGTTTAATTGCGATAATGTTATTCCAGGCTATGATTTTTCCGTTTGGGGCAACAATTTCAACTGAATAATCCTCAAAGCTCTCATTATTGACAAGGGATATTAAATTTCCATACTCATATTCCTCAGTTACAAGTGTTTGATGAAGTTCATCTTTTATTTGATCTTTTACAGTAATAAGGCGGGATTCTTTTTCGGCTAGCTTATTTTTAATTCCAGTTTCAATAGCAAGGATTTTTTCGGATAATTCTGTTTCCCAGTTTGTATTTTTCTTTTCAATCAAAATTGGAGCAATGAGACCGACTGCAAAAATCAAAACCAAAATAAAAAAGACGATAGCAAAGTATTTTCTATCGCCTTTAAAGTATGCTAATATTTTATTGCTCATCAGTTAATCGAAATTTGCGTAATATACCATTTGTTGCCAGATTTGCTCAAAGTTATATATAAGTGGGCTACTTCTCTTCGTCCCTTCTTTTCAAAATAATAATCACCTTTACCATATGATACTGATCCTTCAGATTTTGTCTCATCCATTTTGAAGGATACGACTTTAAATGAATTAAAAAAATCTTCCATTATATAATATGCCTGGTTAGAAGAGTAGTAACCGTTAACACCATTTACTAAACTGATGTAAGGTTGAGATGAGAAATATTGGGAGAACTTTTTAACATCATTACTAGCAATGCCTGATTCAATATCATTAAAAATGATTGTTTGAATTTTAACCTTATTGCTGTTGTTTATGTTTTGTTGAAGATTATTATGCTGTGCAAAAAGATAGCTACTGCCAGAAACCAAAAAAATAATTGCGATATATAAAAATAAAGTCTTCATTTGTCCCTAATTTAATTAAATCTAAAGCATAAATCTATAAAAAGAGATGGGGCAATTGCCCCATCCTGTTATCTATTCCATTGTTTTTCGAGTGCTTTCCTGTTTCCGTTTACAGAAGGTTTTAATTGTCTTTCTCCTTCAACTATCTGGTAAGCCCAATCAAACACAACTCTTTCGTTTGTAATATTCGATATTCGAATCTTTGCATAATGATTGTCTCAGGTCCAGATTACATATGTGTGCCCAACTTTTGCAAATACATCCTTA
>JACZKK010000019.1 GCA_014860115.1 Ignavibacteriaceae bacterium | reverse complement strand
ATAAACCTAAGTGACCGGGGATTTTATTTGGTCTTCTATAACTTCCTTAGCAGGTAAGGGCATCTTATAAAAGTAAATTAAGCTGCCAAAAATCAACCAAAATGGTAAATCAGTTTGAATTCCACCAACATATAAAAGACCTATACCATTAAAAAAATTTCTAAGTATTATACTAGTGCCAGCTGCAAAAAGCGCAATGATCAAATAATAATTATTCGGATCATCATTTTTGTATTTTTTTAGCGTTTTAATCCCGATCCTCAAATATATTAAGGGCAAAGCTACAGCAGTCATAATTCCAAGAATGCCCATATCTGTAAAAAAAGTTAAAAAAAAGTTATGGGATAAATTTGCCCCACCTGAAACTTCACTTATATATATAAATAATCTTCCCCACCAATCACCTAACATATATGGAAAATAATTTAGCATTTCATATTGGTACGCACCCGGTCCAATTCCAAAGAGAGTATTATCCTTTATCATATCCATAGACATTTTCCAGATATAATCCCTAGCACTCATGCCCGATTCTATTCTCAAAAAAGTAGTTAATAATTCATTTAGTGGAGTGTAAAACAAGAATAATAAAACAATGAAGGTAATGGAGAACACTAAATGATAAAATCTTTTCCTATTCAGCAAGTAAAATATTATTGCGGTACTAACTATTATTCCGATAATTGCAGAACGCGACATAGTCAGGATCAATCCCAGGCTGAAATAAAATATAAAAAAATAATATATCGCTTTATCAGCAAATTTTCTTTTGAGTAAGAGTATACTAATTATCAATGGGAAAGAGACAACGAAAAAATTTGTTGATGCCTCTATATTAGTAATGATAGCTGATACTCTGGGTCTGTTTGGAGATAGTATATCTAGTAAACTAACCTCTCCTTGAGAAAAAGCTAACAAGGAAAATGTGACTAATATACAACCAACAATAAAAATGCAAGTGAAGTAAAGATTTATATCTCTCGCACTGCTTATGAGAGAATAAAAAATGTATGCAATAATAAAAAAAGCAATTTGTTGAGTTATTGTTCCAATTCCTGCAAAGGGGTAATTCGACATCACTGCTGAGATAGTCATTGCCGAAAAGTAGAGAAGCAAAAAATATAATACGGATTTTGGGACCGCTGGATATGATTGAAAGTTTAGTCCGAATCGCTTCAAAAATAAAATGCCCAGCAAGGTAAAGTCTACAAGCTGGACTACCAATCTTAATGATCTCCCCAAGTCTCCAACAAGTGTAAATAACGAAATAATTATTATCGAAAGTATAAATCTTTCCCCGAAAACAAAGCTCAGCATTATCACAGTTATGACAGGCAGAGATAATAATAAATTTTCACCTAGTAAAATAGCAGGTATGCTCAACCCGATTGATAAAATCAGAAACGATAGATTTTCTTTTGAAATAATATCTGAAATTTTTAGTGATTCTATCATTACTCAAATAGGATCAATGTTTTATGATTTCTAAATGTATTATATAAGCCCTATCCAACTTTTTTTATACATTATGGTAGTTGAAACGCTTAATCACTTTAGTTGAAATAACAATTGCATTATGTTTAATCAAGCTCAGGTTGAATAAGTAAAGAAGTATAAAAAATCCTATTATCATAATTTCCCATAAAATGTTATCGATGAAAAACATATCTGAAATAATTGTAATTAACAATAAACAAACTATACAATTAATTAAATGAATAATAAAATCCTTAGCAAATAGTGATCTATCTTTAATCTTCAACCTAACATTTAGATATATGTAACTGGCAAAAAAGAAGAAAATAAAACTAATGCTTGTGCTTAAAGCTAAACCATCTTGCTGTAAATCAATCAGCAAAAAATTAAAAATCAATTTCAACAGAAGTCCGGTAATTGTTATAACTAGAAGTATTTTAGCTTTCCCTATACTATAAAATATTTTGTTAAAAACAGCATAAACAGAATAAAAAGAAATGCTTAAAGCGTAGAACCTAAGCACACCAAAAGTTATAGAAGTACTTTCTTCTACAAATTTTCCTCTTTCAAAAAATACTCTGATTAAAGTATCACCGTAAAAAAAAAATATAAATGCTATTGGTATAAATATGAAAGTGTTCATCGAAATACTTTCATTATAAATTTTTTCTACATCGTTATATGAATTTTTATTTATTGCTTTTGTAATTGTTGGAAAAACAGCTGTTGCAAGTGAAATGGAAAAAATAGATACCGGTAGAAACCATATAATCAAAGCATAATTAAGAGAAGCAATTCCTCCAGAAGATATCTCACCATAAAAATACCTATCCAATATTGAGTAAAGCTGGCTTACGGATTCAATTAATATTATAATGATAATAGAAGAATTTAATATTGATTTTAAGAAATTGGAATCACCATCCCGAGCTAACAAATTTAGCTTTACAAACTTTCTTGATTTAATTAGCAAATAACCAAATTGTAATATGGTACCTACAGTATATCCGATAGGTATGATAAACACTCCAAATCTATCAGAAAAAAACAACAGCAGTACTATTATCGAGAAATTAAGAAAGAGAAGAGATACTGCAGGATATTTAAATTCATAGATAGTTTGAAGTAATGCGGATAAAATTGAAACAGCAGCAGAGAATGGAATTGTCAACAAGAATATATTAAATATCTGAGTTGCTATTTCTCTACTTGCCGGAGTAGCCGAGTACATATATAAATTAATTATAAAATCACTGGCTATAAAAAGTATTGCTGCAAGTAATGTTCCTGCCAAAGTAAACCCAATAAAGGCTTGCTTAAAATATTTTTGAGCTTCATCAGGATTTGATGATTTTATTTTTTGAAATTCCGGGATAAAATAATTCTGTCCAATGTATAATATGACAGTATTAATAGTTATTGGAAGGACAGCACCAACAAGATATAAATCGAACTCTGTTTCTAACCCGAAATTGTTCGCGAATATCATTTCACGAATAAATCCTAAACCTCTGCTCAACAATCCGAGAATGGAAATAAAAATGGATGCGCCTGCAATTGTTGATGTAAACTTCTGACTCATCTCAAATTTAGGCGATTGCGAGTATTTTTATTCAAGCAACAAAAGAAAGCTAACATCAGATAAGTTCTTTGAAGTATTGGATCGTCTTCTTTAGCCCCTCCAGCCTGTTAACTTTTGGTTCCCATCCTAACTTAGTTCTGGCTTTTGTGATGTCCGGCTGTCTTACCTTAGGGTCGTTAACAGGAAGTTCTTCAAAAATTATTTTACTTTTGCTATTGGTAAGTTCAATTATTTCTTTAGCAATTTCTATTAGAGGAATTTCCTCGGGATTACCAATATTAACTGGTTCATCTTCCTCAGACATCAGCAGTTTAAATAATCCATCAACCTGATCTGTAATGTAACAGAAACTTCTTGTTTGAGAACCATCTCCATAAACAGTAATTGGCTGCCCTGTTAATGCCTGCATAATAAAATTTGGTATTGCTCTACCATCCTTTGCTCTCATCCTAGGTCCAAAAGTATTAAATATTCTTGCTATTCTAGTTTCAACATTATGATATCGTTGATATGCCATGGTTATTGCTTCAGCAAATCTTTTGGCTTCATCGTAAACACCACGCGGGCCAATTGGATTAACATTTCCCCAGTACTCCTCCGGTTGCGGATGAATTTCCGGATCGCCATAAACTTCTGAAGTAGATGCTAGTAATATTCTCGCCTTTTTTTCTTTTGCCAAGCCTAATGCTTTATGTGTTCCGAGTGAACCAACCTTTAAAGTTTGAATTGGCAGCTGTAAATAGTCAACAGGACTGGCTGGAGAAGCAAAATGAAGTATGTAGTCAACCTTGCCAGGAATAAAAATATAGTTAGTTATGTCGTGTTTAATAAAAGCAAAATTTTCATTGCCTGCGAGATGTGAAATGTTATCGACATTACCTGTGATGAGATTATCAATGCAAATAACTTTTAATCCTTCGCTGAGTAGTTTATCACAAAGATGAGAGCCTAAAAATCCAGAACCACCAGTAACAACTGCCGTTTTCATACTTATAAACTTTTCTCTTTATTGAAAATTGATATTTTCTTTTCCTTAATAACATAGAACAATGAAACTAATAATAGCACAAAAACCGATCCTACCACTGTATTATATCCGAGACGTGGAGATATTTGTTTTTTGGGTGGAATAGCTTCATCAAGAATATCGATTGTGGGTACATCTCTGTTTTCCTGAATCTTCTCTTTATAATATTGCTGCTGAAGAAGGACGTATACTTCATTTTTAATTTTTACAGTGCGTATTAGTTTTGAAAGCTTCATCCCAAGTTCGGGCACGTTGCTAAAAGCTAAAAGATAATCGTCTGAATCTATGTCAAACTTTTCATACTCATTTTGTAATTGGTTTAATCTTTTTCTTAATGCAAGTAAATTTTTATTATCAGGCCTGGAATTTGGTTCAAGTAATGCAATTTCAATTTCTGTATTTACGATTTCTGCTTTTAATTTTGCAGCACTTTCGATAACAGATGTTAGCTGCTCAGGAAGTGAGATGGTTTTATTTTCCTTTTGAAATTCCATCAACTTCATTTCGGCCGTATCGAGTTCAGTTTTTGTTTGCAATAATTGCGCTTCAATATATTCTCTTGCACGTTTAGCCCGGTAAGATACTTTTTCACGATTAATACTATCCAATGCCTCCACAAACGAATTTGAAATACGTGCCGACAGATTTTTTATTGAATCTGTATCAGAAAATATTTTAGGAATAAAACCAGTGGAAACTTTTGCTGCTAAAGTGATTACCCCTTCTTTTGACAAATCCATTTCTAAATCTTTTTGAAGTTTTCTTATGGCCTCATACTCAGATTCGTCACCATAAAATTCAAGGAGATTATTTTTTCTTATAACATATTCAGCCGCAGTACGGCTTTTAAGAATCTGGATAAATAGCTGTGAATTGCCCGGAGCAAATTTACCTGTTAAGAAATCCCCTACTCCACTGCCGGATAATATTGAACCTAAACCGGAGATTTGATCTGCTTCTGCAGGAGGAAGAATGGTAACGGGTGCGTTATATGTAACAGGGGAAATCAGCCATAAATAAAAAAAGATAATTGTTGCTGCACCCAGCGTTAATTTTAAAATTGATTTCCAGTTAATAAGTAATACGTGAATAATATCGTGTAATGTCATATCAATCACCTCGTCGCCACAATTACAGCCGCAGATGCAGCTACAATAGCCGCTAACTGAGCGACAACAGTGAGTGCATCAGTAAATACATCCCAAAATTTAGGACCAGGAGGATCTTCAGGAGCCCAAATAGTATCTCCTGGTTGAAGTAAAACATCCTCATCCGCATCTACCCATTCGCCAGTTTTTGCTCTTATAATCCTGACATCTCCTTCCAGGGCACGCCACCCAAAACCACCTGCGAGATCAATATAGTTTTCGATAGTAAGTAAAGAGTCAAAAATTATTTTGCCCGGGTTAACAAATTGTCCTAGCATAATGATGTAATCCTTTTTTTCAGGGACGTTTATAATGTCGTTCTTTTTTAAAATGATATTTTCTTTAAGATCATTATTTTGAAATAACTTTGCAAAATCTACGACTACCCTTCCGGAAAACTGTCTGGATTTTGCTTTGAAATAATCATACTCATCTTCAGTCATTTTATCAGTGGGAATAAGTTTAAGTCTTTCATACTCCGGATCGGTTTCCTCTACATCCATTTTTCTTGTTACCGATGCTTCTGTTAGTGATGCCTCGTCTAAAAAACCACCTGCTTCGTCAATCATCTCCTTAAGTGAAGTTGAGTTTTTATTAATCTTGTACCATCCAGGATATTTTACATATCCGTTAATTACGACATAATGATCAATTAAATATTCAGGAATTTTTCTGATAACAACGTGATCTTTGTTCTGCAGGTAAATATTATTTCGTGCTATTTCATCATAAGAGAAGTAATTACTTATCTGAGTTTTCCCATCTTGAAGAAATCTGATGAGTTCAATGGTATCCTTTCTTGCATCGAATGTGAATCCACCAGCTAATTTGATCAGGTCTTCAATAGTTTCCTCAGATCGAAATTCATAAAGTGCTGGATAGTTAATTTGACCGCTTATGCGAATTACCTTATCTACTTTATTAATAAGTACAACATCTCCTTCAACCAATATCGGGTTGTTAAAAAAATCGCCAAATCTTAAAAAGCTAAGCAAATCATAATTCTTAGTTTCACCTTCTTTTGAAATGACATTAATATTTCTCAAATCAGAATCATCATTTAATTGCTTCGAACCTGTGACTAAATCCATCAGTCTGGAATTAGCAGATAATACAAAGACTGAAGGTTTAGTTACACTGCCAACAAGTGAAATTTTAATCATTCTGAAATCAACAAGTGAAATAAAAATATCCACATCTTTAAAATAGCGAAGGATAGAATCGGAAATTTTTTCTTTAGCAACAGCAAGTGTATTCATTCTCAAATCGATTCCACCAATTCTTGGAATGTAAAGCCAGCCTTCCTGATCTATAATAAACGTATTCGAAATTTCTGTAACACCGCTGATAGAAATAAATATTTTATCACCCGGCCCAACACGATATTCTTCCGGATTTATTATTCCCTCTGTAGCTATTCTAGGAATGGATCCGGTGCTAATTTGGCTCAATGAATCTTGAATGAATCTTTCAGGGTAATCTGGAAATTGCTGAGTCAATCCTTTATTAGATAGCAGGATTGTCAGAAAACTAAGTATGAAAAATTTTAATTTCATTTAATTATATGAAGATGTGTGATGTAAAAACAGCTATTAAAAACAATCATTCTATGACGATAGTTAAATTATAAAATAAATATGCTTCATCAAATTTTTAACGAAACTTTCCTGAGTGTAAATATCGAGACGATGAATACCAGGACTGGTCCGGTTAGAAAAATAATCAGCAGATATTCAAACATATTTTTTGTAAACATTATTCCCAGAGCATCAATGATCAGCAGTTGCTTTTTGATAAAAAGAAATATCAGATAAGATAAAATCCCAGAAAATAATCCCGCAATTAGTCCATTAACAATTACAGGAATTCTGATGGTTGAAAGTTTTGCCCCCACAAGTTTCATCGTTTCAAAATCAATCATTCTTGAATGAATGATTAAGCGGATTGTGGCATAAACAAGATAGATGGCAATCATAGAAACGAGAAGCGTTATTAAGAAAATATAAACCTTAACCGTATCTATGTAGTTTAGTAATCTATAAATGAATCCTTCTTTAAAAACAACTTCATCAACTGATTCCATACCGGAAAGATCTAATATTATATTATTCAATGAATCACTAATCACATACATCTCAGAAATTTGCACAACAAATGATGCAGGCAGCGGATTATAGTCGAGTATCTTTCTAAAATCTTCACCTGTCTCCTTAACGAACTGCTCAGCCGCTTTCTCCTTGCTTATGAATTCAACACTATCTGTATAGATTTTTCCTTGTAAATCACTTAATATCTTTTCCTGATCATTCTTGGTTAGCGTCTCCTTTAGAAATACATTAATTTTTATGTTCGATTTTAGACTTGACGAATAATAATCGGATAGCTGAAGAGTAATAAATGAAAAAAGAATTAGCAGAACACTAATCGTCAAGCTTACTATAGTAAGGATAAATGAAAATTTTGCGGATTTTATTGACCGTAATGCCTCTGCTATATAGAAAAAAAACATTTATTAGTTCGATTATTCTTTTTTAATAATTCTTTAAAAATTGGATTCGTCAATCCAACGGGTCATGCGCCACTTATTTGAAACCGGATCAAGTTTTAATGATACATTTACCCGGCCATCAATTCTCACAACGTCCGTCGGATTAAATGTAATATTCAGATTAAAACTCCTGACGATGTTTGCATCAAGAGTATCAATTGTACTCAGGACAATATTGTTCCAAATCAGATCAAGCCGTTGTGAATTCTGGAACAGACCATTTGTCGTTCTCATTTCCTCATCACGTCCCCAGGTAACATCAAAACCATTTTCGTAATCTCTATAAGTAAAATTAAAATCAGAAGTGATCAGATTACCATAGATAAGAGTATCTTTAAAAGTATAGGCATATTGAAAGTTCTGAAATACTCCTTCAATTGTAGATTGATCGGAAATCGGCGGGCCGCCACTATCAAAATCAGCATCAAATTTTGGTGCAAATGGATTTGTGCAAGCGTAAATCATTAAAAGAATGAATAAAATGCCTGTGAGAATTTTAAAATTATAGATATGATTCAAGCTTTAATTCACTCCAGCTTTTGAAACCTTGAACAGCAATATCTTCCCAGAAATAAATTATCCACGCAGCGTTGATATCTGTGGTCATTGTAAATTTTAAGCTTCCCTCAAACACTTTAGGCTCGGAATTCAAGACAGGGACACTTAAAAAATATTTTGCGGAATAGATTGAACTGTCTGCACGAATATCATAAACTTCATCGGTAAAAGATAGTGTAATCGGAATATCCTGGGGTGATCTTGTAATTAAATTATTGAAATATTGGAATTCTTCATCAACATACCAATCAGTCGGAAAAATTGAAAGAACATTTCCAGATGGTGCAAAGAAAAAATCACGATTGACTAATGGAAGTCCTGTGGAGAAATTTTTTTTATAATCGTTTGGATTTTTATCATTAAAAGCATTAATCAAATTCTGAATAACATCCTTTGGCTCAACGGGTACCCTATAGCTGGATTTAGTCTCGCTTGGCTCTTCAGGATCTCTTACCAGAAATATATCACACCCAGCCAGAGTTAGTAAAATTGTGATAAGCATTATTTTCAAGTAGATTTTCATTTCACTGCAAAGATAATCAATCTTGGAGAGGTTTTACTTTCATAATTATTTCCAAAATAATCTCCATATTGTTTTTTAATAGTAAAACCTGCATTTTTTAAGCAAGTTAATATCTCTTCATAACTGTATAATCTTACTGATTCGTAAAACTCTTCACTTGAACTATGATTTTCAATAGTTATTTTTTTGACTATACGTGTCGCTTCAATAGATCGGTTTTGAGTTATCTTCAATCCATTTTCAGAAAAAACGGTTATTGGGATTAAGTTCTTCAATGAAAAATCTTTGTTAAAATAATCGAGAACAAAACAGCCACCCTGATTGAGCAGTTTGTATGCCTTTTTGATGACTGCATAATTTTCCTCATCATTCTCAAAATATCCTATACTTGTAAATAGATTAACAACCAGATCAAACTTTTTATTTGTCTCAAACTCTAAAATATCAGAAAGAACAAAATCTATTTCTGCACCTGCCTGTTCAGCACTTTTTTTTGCCTCTGAAATAAGTCTGTCACTTAAATCAACGGCAGTTACATTAAATCCAAGAGTGGCAAATGTGATGGCATGCCTGCCTGCACCGCAAGCCATATCAAGCACTGAAGAATTACTTTTAAGTTTTAGATTCTTTGCGATCAACTCAACCAATCTCTCGGCTTCTGTCTGATCTCGATGACTATAAACTCTTAGATAATTTTCTGAATTAAACCAGTCTTTGTACCAGGTCATAAAGAACTTCGATTTAAAATCGCACGACCAATAGTAGCATCATCAGCGAATTCGAGATCTCCACCAATTGGTAAACCTCTTGCGATTCTTGTAACTGTTATTCCGAAAGGCTTCATCAACTTTGACAGATATAGAGAAGTTGTTTCGCCTTCGGTATCAGGATTCAAAGCAAGTATTACTTCTTTAAAATCTTCAGTTTCAAATCTTTTTAAAAGTTCCTTTATATGAAGAGTTTCCGGAGTAACACCTGACAAAGGTGAAAGCACACCACCAAGAACATGGTACAATCCTCTGAATTCATGTGTTTTTTCAATAGCCATCACATCACTTGCTTCTTCAACAACACACAAAACTGATTTATCTCGTTTTTCACTTTGACAAATGCTACACAATTCTTCTTCTGACAGATTAAAACAACGTTCACAAAATCTCAATTTAAGTTTCAAATCTTTAATCGCATTTATAAGATTATCAACTTGTGGGTCTTCAGACTTAAGCAGAAATATTGCAAGTCGTTGAGCAGTTTTTTTGCCAATACCCGGCAGCTTACTTAATTCTTCAATTGCAATTAAGAGTGGCTCAGCAATTTGCACTTCAGAGTCCCGGAATATTCATACCTGGAGGTATCATACCTTTTGTAACTTTTGCCATTTCTTCCTCAGCCAATTTTGCTGCTGAAGAGATCGCTTTGTTTACAGCAGCAACTACAAGATCTTCCAATATTTCTTTTTCATCTTTATTGATAACCTGTGCATCAATTTCCAGTGAGATGATTTCTTTGTTTCCATTGGCAGTTGCCTTTATCATTCCACCGCCTGCCTCCTCTGACACCGTTAAATTGCCAAGTTCACTTTGCACTTTTTGCATTTCTTCCTGCATTTTCTGCACCTGCTTAAGCATCGCCTGCATTCCGCCCTTCATTAAAATCCTCCTGAATTAAGCTATTAAAGTTTAATATTTTGTTAATATTTTCTTCAAATATACGACAATTGATTGACTTTATATACGTAAAATTCATAACTTCAACTCCATATTTTATAAAGAGGAAAGTTTATTTTTTTAAGATGACTACCAAGGGAAATAGCAAAGAAAATCTATCGGGAACAGAAGCCGATCTCAAGTTGATTGAGTATAATGATTTTTTCTTTACTCCAAAAAATGCAAAAGTAGCTGCAAAGAAGTATGGAGAAAAATCTGCTTTACTTAACTCATATTTTCTTGAGTATCTCAAAGGATATAATATTCTCATCGCTTTTGTGAAGAAAGCTGATAAAAGAAGCTTGAAGTTTTTAAAATATACAGAGTTCACTTTCAGGGTTAAAATTCTTAACTCTGCAGATGTTAGAACTTCAAAAATTTTTTCAATTAAACCTGGCTCACCACTCGAGCTTCCAATTCAGGAATATCATTTTGGTGATTCAAAGGAATCAGTGATAACCGAAAGCCATATCATCTCGTTCAATCTCTGCTCATATGATGAATTAAAAATAATTAACCGGCTATGCTCAAAGATTAACGCCATCGTTAAATCTTTTTTTGAAAGAAGAAGCGTAGCACTCGTTGAACTAACCTGCACATTTGGTAAATTTGATGGTAAAATTTATTTAATTGGTGATTTTTCCCCATTGAGCATTAAAGTTGTAAGTAGTGAGCTGACTGAAAAGTTGGACCCCTACAAAATTGAAACGTTCGCTCAAATGAAAAAGTACACCGATTATCTTGTAAAATTGACCAACGGAGATTAGATGTTCACAAAATATGGTTATACAACTATTGGAGTTGTTGCAGTTATTGCTTTCATTCTCGTATCGCTAAGTTTTTTCACACAGAGTAACCCGCTAAAAATAATTTTAATTCTGGTCGCAGCTGTAATTCTTGTATTAACTTTAAATTTTTTCAGGGATCCCGAAAGAAAAACACCTGCACAAAACGATATCATAATTACACCGGCTGATGGTAAGGTTATTGTCATAAAACAAAATATAACTAACTCATTTGTAGGGGAGAACTGTAATCAAATTTCCATATTTATGTCACCCTTAAATGTTCACGTGAATAGAATTCCAATAACTGGAAAGGTTGAACACTTAAAGTATCATGAAGGAAAATTTATAGCTGCATTCGAAGATAAAGCATCAGAGAATAATGAAAGAATGGAAACGGGACTTGTAACCGACAACGGAAAAATTCTTTTCACACAAATAGCTGGCTTTCTTGCAAGGAGAATCGTAAACGAGTTAAAGATGGGTGATGAAGTTAAAATCGGTGAAAGGTTTGGAATGATAAAATTTGGTAGTAGAGTTGATGTCTTTGTCCCCGGTAAATGGAAACCGGTTGTTCAATTAAATGATAATGTTTATGCTGGCGAAACAATATTATTCGAACTGAAGGATTGATGAACCGACCACGCCTGACTCCTTCAATTATACCCAACCTGTTTACCGCAATAAATATGTTCTGTGGATTCCTTTCAATCCTAAGTGCATCCGAAGGAAATTTTAATTACGCTGCCTGGTTAATTTTTATAGCTGCTATTTTTGATGCGCTCGATGGAATGGTTGCAAGATTAACTAATTCATCAAGCGAACTTGGTGTTGAGCTTGATTCGTTGTCCGACATTGTAAGTTTTGGTGCAGCACCATCTTTTCTTCTTTACAAAACCTATTTTTATTCGATGGATGTATGGGGAATACTAATTAGTGCAGTTCCATTGATTGCCGGAGGTTTCAGGCTTGCTCGTTTCAACATTCAACTAGTTGGTTTTTCAAAATCATTTTTTCTTGGATTACCTATTCCCTCTTCGGCACTAACAATCGCATCCTTCGTCCTCGCATTTTACAATGATGGATTTCCAAAACCTATTATCGATTTTATAACTCCGATGATTTTAGTGCTTTCCTTTTTAATGGTAAGTAATATCCGATATGAAACCCTTCCAAAAATTTCACTCAAAAGTATCAAAGAAAAACCATTTCATTTTATATTTTTAATTCTAGCAATATTGCTCGTTGTATTTATGTATACAAAAGGAATGTTTATCGTTTTTGTTTTCATGATAGTGATTGGTATTTTTCGTCATCTTTACAAATTGATTACATCTACTTTCAATAACTAAATAAATTTTTAAAAATGTTCAAAGCAAAAGTTCTCATAAAAAGAAGAAAAACAATCCTAGATCCTCAAGGAAAAGCAGTTGAAATTGGTGCAAAACATCTTGGACTTATCAACATAAAGAATACCCGAATTGATAAGTACATTGAGTTCAATGTTGACACAAAAAGTAAAAAAGCAGCAGAAGATGAAGTGAATGATTACTGCAAAAAGCTGCTTGCTAATCCCATAATGGAAGATTATGAATTTACTCTGGAAGAGGTAAAGTGAAATCGCCGAAGTTTGGAGTAGTTGTTTTTCCTGGCTCAAATTGTGACCACGATACGTACTATGTCCTAAAAAAAATTTTTGATTTGGATGTTATCTTCCTATGGCATAAGCAGTCAAGCTTAGAAAACTGCGATGTAATTATTCTTCCTGGTGGATTTTCTTATGGAGATTATTTGAGAACGGGAGCAATCGCAAGGTTTTCACCAATTATGAATGAAGTAACCCGTTTTGCAAATAAAGGTGGATATGTCTTAGGAATTTGTAACGGTTTTCAGATTTTGTTGGAAGCCGGTCTTTTACCTGGTATTATGATAAGAAATGAATCACTCAACTTTGTTTGCAAGGATATTTATCTTAAAACTGAAAATAATGAAACAGTTTTTACACAAGCAATAAATGGACAAAACATATTGAAGGTTCCAATAGCTCACGGAGAAGGAAATTACTTTGCAGATGAGAATACATTAAAGGAACTTGAAGAAAATAAGCAGATTGTTTTTAGATATTCTGAAAGAGATGGTTCTGTCACAAATGCAGCAAATCCCAATGGCTCAATAAAAAACATAGCTGGAATCATCAACAAAAGTGGAAATGTATTGGGTATGATGCCCCATCCTGAGAGGAGCAGTGATTCAGTCTTGGGAAAAACAGATGGAAGTCTTATCTTCAAATCGTTAGTTAATAACATTTTAAATTGAGAGGTAAATTATGTTTGGAAATTTAGGCGCAGGCGAGATAATTCTTATTGTTTTGGTAGTTCTATTATTATTCGGTGCAAAAAAGATTCCTGAACTTGCTCGTGGAATTGGTAAAGGTATGAGCGAGTTTAAAAAAGGAATTAAAGATGTTGAAACTGAAATAAAATCTGCTGACACTGATTCAAAGAAGATTGACGAGAGAAAATAATCCATTTTATAATTTGTGCACCTGCCTACCTTCAGGCAGGTTCGTGGCAAAAAATTCACCACGGATTCACTAATTACAAATCACATCTACATTGCCATTCATTTAGGACAGGTCTTTTCCTTTTCTTAAATTTGCAAATCAATTTATCAAACGATACTTCAAATCAGGGAAAATAGTATATGAGCATTCTAGTTGACAAACAAACTCGGCTTGTCGTACAAGGAATAACCGGCAGTGAAGGTTCTTTCCACACACAACAAATGATTGAATACGGTACAAAAGTAGTCGCCGGCGTTACTCCTGGTAAGGGAGGAGCCAAACACTTGGGCGTACCCGTATTTAATACTGTTGCTGATGCTGTTAAAACAGCAAAGGCTAACACTTCTGTAATATTTGTTCCACCTGCATTTGCTGCTGATGCTGTTCTTGAATCTGCTAATTCAGGAATTAAAGTGATCATTTGTATAACAGAAGGAATTCCCGCAGCGGATATGATTAAAGTTTATTCGACAGTAAAAGAAAAAGGCGTCGTTTTGGTTGGTCCAAACTGTCCGGGAGTAATTTCACCGGGGCAAGCCAAAGTTGGAATTATGCCTGGCTTCATTCATAAAAAAGGAAAAATAGGAATTGTTTCCCGAAGTGGCACCTTAACCTACGAAGCAGTCAAACAAATAGTTGACGTTGGATTAGGTCAATCAACTGCAGTAGGAATTGGTGGTGACCCGATAATTGGTTCAAAGTTCATTGACATTATTAAATTATTTAACGAAGATAAAGACACCGAGGGAATTGTAATGATCGGAGAAATCGGTGGAAGTGCAGAAGAAGAGGCAGCTGAGTTTATAAAGAAGAATGTGAAGAAACCTGTAGTTGGATTTATAGCTGGACGAACAGCACCTCCCGGAAGAAGAATGGGACACGCGGGTGCAATCATCTCTGGAGGAAAAGGAACTGCAGCAGAAAAAATGACAGCGATGAAAAAAGCTGGTATTCACGTAGTTGAAAATCCTGCTGAAATGGGAATAACCATGCTTAAAGCTCTTGGGAAAAAGAAGAAAAAAGCAGTCGTTCCAAAATCCAGCTTGAAGAAAAAGAAATCAGTTAAAAAATCTGTAATCAAAAAGAAGAAAAAATAATTTTCAATCAAAGCTGATAAATATTTTTACCAAGCTCATAATACTACTGGGCTTGTATTTTATCTTTAGCAAAAAGGAATAATAGGAGAAAATATTGAGCAATAAAACTTTAGCCATAATCAAACCCGATGCGGTTCAGAAGGGACACACTGGTGAAATAATTGCGATGATAATCAAAGCAGGATTCAAAGTAAAAGCAATGAAAATGACCCACCTTACAAAATCATCTGCCGAAGGATTTTATGCAATCCATCGTGAAAGACACTTCTTTAATGACCTTGTTGCTTATATGACCTCCGGTCCCTGCATTCCCATCGCATTGGAAAGAGAAAATGCGGTTGAAGAGTACAGAAAACTTATTGGTGCAACCGATCCGAAAAAAGCAGCAGAAGGAACCGTAAGAAAATTATATGCAGTTGATATTCAGCTCAATGCTGTTCACGGTTCGGACTCTGATGAGAATGCAGAAAAAGAAATAGCTCACTTCTTTTCGAAGGACGAATTACTGAACAATTATTCTACACATAATTAATTTTTTTTGCAAACAATACAACCTTAATCTTTTCAGATTAAAATAATTTAAATTTAAAGGACATAATGAGAAACCTATTATGTATTTCTTTGGTAGCGTCAATTCTATTTTTTTCATGTCAAAAAGAAAAAACAATTGAAGATGAAAAAGCCCAAGAAGAGATAGCTTCAACTTTTGACAGTACAGCATTAACAACCACAACTGTTGATGAAAACGTAGACCAATCTTTTTTCTTCAAGTATAAGTTTGCACCAGGTGAATCATTCAAATACCGATTGACTACCATTTCAGAGCGAAATCAAAGTATCACTACAGATTCAACTATGTCTGATAAACTGACTCAAACAATTATATTTATTTTGAATTTAAAAACTTTATCGCTTGATGCTGATAGTGTAGCCGAATTGCAATGTACATTCAGTTCAGTAAATCTTAAAGCAAATGCAAATGGTATAGATATAAATTACCAATCCGGTTCTAAGATGGATTCAACCAAAAGACAAAAGTTTCCAGAATATGAATCCTTCTTGAATATTCCGTTTAACCTCAGAGTAGGAAAGCAAGGTGAAATCATTGACATTTATAAGTTCGATAAAATAATGAACAAATTTCTCAGCTTGCGGGGACTATCGGACTCATTAACCGCTCAGGAAAAAATTATGGCTCAACAGGATATGACAAACAATTCTGTTAAACCGCTTCTTGCACAAATATTCCGTGAAGTTCCAGAGCATAAAATGTCCAAAGATTCAACCTGGTCATACAAGCGTGAATCTCTACCAATCATGGTTTTCCAGGTAGACTATGAAAACCTCTATAAAGTTGAAAAGCTGGAAATGCTTGGAGATGAAAAGCTTGCTGTTATAGATGGAACTATAAAGATAAAAGTTAACGGCAGCCAGACTTACAATGAAAAAGGCATAAACTATTTCTTCGAAAAACCAATTTCATCTGCAAGCGGAAAAATTTATTTTAACCTCGACAAAGGTTTGATACAGAAAAGCAGAAGCCAAACAAAAATGGAAAATTCCTATAGTATGGAAATGTCAACACCTGAAGGTGTCAAAAAAGCGAGAGCCAAGGAAGTAACTTCAAATGTTAATGTTATTGAACTGCTTTAGTACCAATTGAGTTAATAGTTATTCAGTCGCATTACGCAAAAAAAGCAAGCTATTGAGAGATGACATCTTTTTTCTACATTGAACTCAGATAGAAATTATGTTTTCATCCTATACATATAAGTTTGTTATCGTTAATAAAGATGTCATCTCTTGTCTTGCACCTTTGACTTCTTCAAATATTATTTAACTACCATTTTCTACCTATTTATACTTTCCTGAGGAATATTATTCCCATTATTCGTCTTCTTTTCTCCTGATTAGAGTGAAATTCAGACCATATAACCAATTCCGGATTTGGTGAAGTATTTGCTATAAAACCTGAAAATTATCAAAGGAGATTTAAAATGAAGAAACTTATAATATTTATTTTGCTGATTGCCGGAGGTTATTTTGCCTATGAATACCTTATCAAAGAAAAAACCATCCTTGAAATCAAGGCAGATAAATCTATAACGACACAGCACTCAATGGATATTGATGCACCCGCACTGGCACCCGCTAAATTTGCTTCTGTACAGGGAACTGTAAAAAATGTAAGCGATAAAACTGTGACAAATATTTTATTAAAGTATAAGCTGAATGCTAAACCGGTAGAAGCAAGAATTGACCAATTGGAACCCGGAGAAACAAAAAACTTTTCCACGCAGAGTTTGAGACTAACACACGTTGAAGTTACATTCTTTTTGGAAGAAATGAGCTACGAGTAATTTATTAATTTGTAGTTCGAACTTTTGTTCGAGCAGATTTGTTTTAAAATGAGTTTTCTCGAGATAAATCTCGAGCTACAAGAGATTAGATTTCTTCTAAACCTTCTTCTCCCTAACAACAACTCTCATACCTTCAACTGCGGTGACGATAATCGTTTTTCCGTGTTCGATATATTCTGAATCAGTAACAACATCCACACGTTTACCGTTTATCTCTGCTGTTCCTGCAGGTCGTAAAGTTGTTATAGAGATTCCTTCAGCACCAAGAAGTTCTGAATAATTAATCCGCGAAGTATAACCCTCAGTTGCTTTTTCTTCTTCGGACAATATGAACTTTTTGAAAATATTTGATTTTGGAAGATACTTTGCCACAAGAAAAATAAGAACAAGCGCTGCAAGTAATGAAACCGAGAGTTGGATTATTGCGTTCGAGACATCATCCCAATCCAAAAATGGATCCTGACTAACAAGAGACAAAAATAGTGAAGCAATTATCAGAATTATTCCGCTTATACCTGCAACTCCGAATCCGGGAATAACAAAAACTTCGACAAGAATTAAACCAAGGCCAACGACAAACATTAATATTTCAATTATCGAAGCAAGCTGAAGTATGTACGATGAACCAAAGAAAAGAGATAACGCAATTAAACCAGCAGTGCCGGGTACTCCCCAACCGGGAGATTTAACTTCTGCAATCAATCCGAAGATTCCAATCATTATTAATATTGACGACATAATCGGATTGTTCAAAAATCGGACTACATCTTCAGCCCAGTTGGATGTTAAATAAATTTTATCTGCATCCTGCAAATCGAAATAAGCAAATACATCATCAATGTGATTCATTAACGTATCCGCAATATCGTACTTTAATGCTTCCTCGGATGTTAATGTCACAAGCTGAGTCGAATCAACCAAACCTGGAATTATAACTCTTTCATCTACCATTCCTTCTGCAATATCAACACGTCGTCCGTTTCTTTCAGCAGTTGACCTCATCTCTGAACGCATATAAGATTGATACTTCTCTCCTACTTTTCCTCCTGTCTGATCAACAACTGTTGCAGCACCAATCGAGCTACCGGGAACCATAACAATTTTTTTACAGGAAAGTGCAATCAATGCACCAGCAGAAATTGCGCGGTTATTTATGAAAGCGATTGTAAGCAGGTCAGTACCGATTATTGCATCCTTAATTTGGGTCGCCGCATCTACCCTGCCGCCAAAAGTATTAATCTTAAAAACGATTGCATCAGCGTTATCTTTTTCAGCATCGGAAACAACCCTGCTTATATATGGTGCAAGACCAAGATCAATATCTCCTTCAATGTAAGCGATATGAACTTTCTTTTGTGCATTGATTACAAATGATATCGCAAACGCAATAAAGAAAATAAATTTTAATCTTTTCATTTTTCTGCCAGGTTAATGATTTAAACTAAACTGAAATAATCTACCATAAAAATAGAGTGATTGGAATTAAAGAAAAAAACTGAACTCCAGGTATGAATCAAAACCTTCGAGGTTGCAAGCCTTATTGGTATTCGTGAACCTCGAAGGTTAATAAGCATTTTAAGGTTTTGCCAAAATCTTTAAGTAGCGTAGTAATTTCTTTATTCGCTTTTCTTTGCAAGAACTGTAGTAATTGCAGTACGATCGATCTTTATCTTGGTATTTTCACTAACCATAAGTAAAGCTGTTTTATCTTCGAGCCCGGCAATTACACCGTGAATGCCGCCGTTTGTTACAACCTTGTCACCTTTTTCAAGATTAGAAAGCAACTTTTCCTTTTCTTTTGCTCTCTTCTGCTGCGGTCTGATTATCATAAAATAAAAAATTAAAAATATGGCACCGAACATAATCAGAGTGCTGACTAATCCGCCACCGCCTTCTCCACCTTGCGGAGCCATTGCAAATAATAGTTCCAATTATTCCTCCATCCCGTTTTCACGGGAATTATTTTTGATTGATATTTTTTCTACTGTTTTGTTCTTCCATTCAGTAAAAGTATTATCAAGTATTCTATTTCTTGCCTCACCGATGAGTGAAATGTAAAAGTGCAGATTATGAATACTTGCTAGTTCCAAAGCTAATAATTCTCCGGCATTAAACAGATGCCTTAAGTATGCTCTTGAATAATTTTTACACGTGTAGCAATCGCAATTTTCATCAACTTTTTCAAAATCGTCTTTGAATTTTGCATTTGTTAACGTAAGAACACCATTATTTGTAAAAAGAACTCCATGTCTAGCATTTCTTGTTGGCATTACACAGTCAAACATATCAACACCTCGATCAATAGATTCGAGAATATTTTCGGGACGACCGACACCCATCAAATATCTTGGTTTTTTTTTCGGCATCAGATCAGTAGTAAAATTTGTTATGTCATACATCACTTCTGCTGGTTCACCAACTGCCAATCCTCCAATAGCATAACCGTCAAAATCAAACTTCTTTAATTCAATTGCAGAAATTTCTCTCAAATCTTTGTAAGTGCTGCCCTGAATTATTCCGAACAAAAACTGATTATGATCATACAAAGGTTTGGAATTATCGAAAGCATCTCTGTTTAATGCTGCCCATCGACTGGTAAGTCCGGTTGATTTTTCTGCATACTCATACTTGCAGGGATAAGGAGTACATTCATCCAGAACCATCATAATATCCGAGCCGATACTGCGCTGAATCTGAATGACTTTTTCAGGCGAAAAAAAATGAGATGAACCATCGAGATGAGATCTGAATTCGACACCATCTTCTCTCAACTTTCTTAGACTTGAAAGACTGTAAACCTGGTAGCCGCCGCTGTCGGTTAAAATTGGTTTCTGCCAGTTCATAAATTTGTGAAGGCCGCCAGCTTTCTCAAGAATTTCTGTTCCCGGCCGCAGATAAAGATGATAGGTATTTGAAAGAACAATTTGTGCTTTAATATCTTGCTCGAGTAAATTCTGGTTGACAGCTTTTACTGTTCCCTGTGTACCAACTGGCATAAAAGCAGGTGTCTCCACAACACCGTGATCAGTTTCAAAAATTCCTGCTCTCGCTTTGGAATCCCTGTTTGTTGCCGCAACTGAAAATTTAAGCAATATATGATGGCTGGTGATTGTTTGAAAATTAAGTGGACAAATTTAAGGGAATTGATTGAAGGGGCAAAGAAAGATTAATTCAAATTTCGGACTTCAGATTTTAAATTCCGAAGGTAATACTTATTCAAAGAACTTTGATCTATCGGCTTCGGTCGGAACCCTGCAGCTTTGCCTTCTTCCAAACAGCTTATAGCGGTTTTTAGCTATCATATCATAAACAAAATCTCTGAAGATTTTTGGTACAAGTATAAACGGGTAAAACATTTTTATTGGTCCGGTTAACTGCTTACAAATATTCAACGCTGCAGTTGACTTCACATATTTATCATCATCATTGATTAGAATAAAAGTATCCATGGACGAGATATCGATATCAAATTTATTAGCAAGTTCCTTTGCTTTTTCTGATTGCATTGCAGCAAACCTGAACGAGTCTTTCTTATCTCTCGTGATAACAAAGTTCACCCAGAAGTTGCAGAAGTTGCACACTCCATCGAAAAGAATTATCTGTTTTTCATCGATCAATTTGATGGGATCAGAAGGGACAGTTTTACTAGTTCAATCTTTTGAGCAGTTGATCGAATAATCTGAATTTTGAAATTTCCAATTGTTACGATTTCGCCCTGGTTCGGAATTCTGCCAAGTCGTGTTG
>JACZKK010000168.1 GCA_014860115.1 Ignavibacteriaceae bacterium | reverse complement strand
ATGGAAGAAATAATCACCGCCTGTCTGTGCGGAAGTAAAATTCACCATGAAAGAAGCATAAACACTTCCTGAAGTAACACTATTAAATGCTCTGTTATCATCCTCGCCTGATGTAGTCATAGTAACTGATTTTCCCAAACCGGAATTAAGATATCCCGGATATGATAAAGGAGAATCATTTACAGGAATTGGGTTTGTGCCAACACCACTGTGTGCAAGCCATCCATTATCAGTGAGAAAAGTACCGGTTACATATTCGAAATTTTCAGTTAATGGTAATGAAGGTGCACTATTAGTAGCTATGCTAAATTGAGGAACAGTTCCATCAATTTTATAATCTATATTAGCACCCGAGTTTGAGTAAGGAAAAATCTTAAAGTAATAAGTTGTTGCTGAATTGAATCCAAAAGTTTTTGTTTGAATTCCTTGGAGAACATTCTGAACAAAAAGTGAATTGTTTTCTGGTATCCCATCAATCGGAACTTTGATTGAATCATAATCAAACGAGCTTCCTTTGATCAAATATCCATCCGGTGTTGTACCACCTGCAGCATCTATCCAATTCAAAATAATAGAATAGTAAGATGGAATTCCAAGTACACCCGAAAAATTTGTCACATGATTTGTAGGTTCAGCTTTCACTACAAAACCATTACAAGTTACGTTTTGTGTTGTGGCACCGCCACCGGCGTTTGCTATTAGCTCGCCATTATAAGTTCCACCGAGCAATCCAGCTTTTAATCTTACATAGACAGGTGTTGCTGTTAAAGTTCCACCGGAATAAGGTACATTAACACTACCGCTAAATGTTGAATTGTTTAAAGACACTTCGTAATTAGTTGAACCTGTTACGGTAATATTACCCGAAGCTGGTGTTAAGGTACTGCCACTCAGATTATAGCTTTGTGACGGTGAAGGACCTGCCCCTTCAAAATAAGTAAATCCCGATAACAAAGATGGACTTACACTTATTAAGGGTGAACCTGCAACCGGGAATACTTCAGACCAACTTGTTGAAACTCTGAATCCATCAATATTTGCGGTTGGTGTATTGGATCCCTGCCGAATAGCTATTGTTCCGATATTTGCAGGATCTGATGCTGTTCCGGAACCGGTCGGTCCAATAGTGACCAAAGGAGAACCGGGCTCGGTTGTTGGATAACCAGTATCATAAACATAAAGTGTAACTACATCATCAGTTGCAAGAGCTGTGCTGAAAGAATATTTTAATACCACTAAATACGTTTGATTGAAATTTAGTACTGTATTATCATCAACTCGTGTCTCTGTAGATTTAGAAAGTCCAAAACTCCATCCGGTCCCATTACTTCGCGCAAAAACTCTTCCTCTGAACGTAGTACTCATTGGACTCGGCCCAACGTGGAAAAAATAGTCCGCAGTTGGTAGAGCAGAAGTTAAGTTCACTAAAAATGCTGCGTAAACATTATTATCAGTTGTAACAGGAGCTGGGAGTGCACGACTTACATCACCATCATTAACTCCTGAACCACCATTAGTAAAAGTAACTGAGCCACCAATTCCGGAAGAAAAATAAGTTGGATAGGATAAACTTGTTGTAATGTAAGCTGGTCCTTGTACACCACTATGTCTTACCCAATTTGTGGTCACAGCTAACAAATCTGGATTAGCAACACTTCCATAATCGAAATTTTCGTCAAGCATTAATTCTAAAACTGAAAATCCAACATTTTGAATTTCCGATGGAAGACCTGTTCCACTATCCCAGGTAAATATTCTGGTATAAGGAGTAACAGAATTTTTCCAGGTAATACCTAAATATTCAGAACTGAATGATACAGCAGATGTTTGCAATCTGAATCTATATAAACGCAAACTTTCGCCTGCCTGAATAACTCCGTTAGAACCTGGTAAGTTGGAGGATGTTCTAAGGATATTTGGACTTGTAATTAGTGCTGAAGGTGGATAAGCACTCGCAGCAAAATCACTGAATCCAGGAACAAGAGAAAATGTTGGCGTACCTCCGTTAAGAATCGCAGTATCATAAGTCCACACTAAACTGCCATGACTGTATACCATACTTGATGAACCAGTATTTTCTACGAATACATCAAATGTTAGTGAATTGGTTGACTCAAAATTTATGTTGGTTA
>JACZKK010000167.1 GCA_014860115.1 Ignavibacteriaceae bacterium | reverse complement strand
AGCATTACACCTTTTGCTCTGCCAAGCGAACCGGAAGTGTAGATAATCTCAGCAACATCATTAGGATTAATTTTTGGTAACTGGAAATTTATACTCGATTCATTTTTTATCAGTTCCGTCATTGAAAAAATATCATTCTCTTTTTTCTCAGTATCCATGCATATGTAATATTTAACTTTAACCAGCACATCCACTTTGTATTTGAACAATTCCATCAGTGAACCGGAGAAGATCAAAGTAGTTGCATCAGATTCGTGGATTATATTTAATATATCTCCGGGAGGGAGACCTTTATCAACAGGAACTACTACAAAGTCAAACATCATTGCAGACAGAAATGCAATTGCCCACTGAACACGGTTTTCACCTATTACAGCAATATGATCTCTGGGTTTAATCCCAATTTTTTGCAGGGCAATACCAAACCTTACTGTATGATCGTAAAGTTCAGAATAGGTTAGTTTTGAAATTGGAAAGTCGTTCAAGTCTTCCAATGCAATCTTATTTGCATAAGTCTTTGTTGACTTAATCAGCAAATCCTGAATTGATTCAATTTGCGGGACTTCAAATAACTGAAGTTTATTTTGATTTGTACTCACGACACACTCCTTGCATAATCTTTTAAATTACGATATAAGAATAGTAATCAAGAAATATTCAATTGTCAAAGGAAAGTAAATTGAGTGTCAAAGTTTGTGAGATTCTGCCTTCACAGCATCACTTTTCATCTAGTATCCAAAGATTTTTATACGGGTTGGCTAATTTGCGATGTTCATCTGATTTTAATTTATCCCCCAGCTTTCTATATACTTTACTCAGATACCAGTGTACTTCTGCAAATTTAGGCTCAATCTCAAGAACATTAATAAATATATTTTTTGCTTCCTCATAATGTTCAAAATTAAGCTCAATATAGCCTAAGACAGCTAGTGAGTAGATTGAATCTGGAATTATTTTTGACAAGGAAGAATAGATTTCTTCCGGCTCATCAATTCCTTGACAGTTCTTAAAATATTTTTGAATAAGGCCGTTTGCCATGGGCACTAAGATAGGATTTGAATTTGGCGAAGGAAAATCCTTTATTGCGATAAGCTCCCGTGTATAATTCTGCAAGATTACTTTTTCATCTTCAGCAAAAAAATTTGCCTTGGTAGACTCTATTAATCTTCTATTCACATCGTCAAATTCATAAGATAGTGAACCAGAATTAGGAAACATTATTGAACTTTCTTCTGGAGTATGAATTGCTCCTAATATATGCCCAACTTCGTGAGCTATGGTAATTGCTTCTTCAATGGGATTCCAGAATTGACCAACTGATGGAAACGAAGGTTGGGCAGTAATCACCGCAGTATTACCAAGAAGATAGGCGAATCCAATATTTGCTCTGTCAAACCAGTTTCGTTTTAGATTTTTATCGAGAGTAATACCTATTTGTAAAGATTTAGTTTTTGAAACACTCGTTTGATACAGTTTTTGCAAAGTCTTATCCAAAGTCATTTGAAATCGTGAGTCCCATTCTATAAGCTCAGAAATAATTAATTCAATATTGAATTGAGAACGAAGAATATCATTTGCATAAAGAACACGCAGTTTTAATCGCTCTTTCCATGTATTTGGGAAGGCTTCCCGATATGACTTATCAACCCATAGGTTAACTTTAAATTTATGTGGAGCAGGGGTCAAATTTTCAATGGTGCAGATGGGGATGTCTAAAAATTCACGTGTTAATTGTTTCGCAACAACCATCCAGGGATCTTCAGAGTAAAAGAGATTTTTATTTTCATCTTCAGAATACACGTAAGTCGTATCAGTTGCACTGTAACTTTTAATTGGTTCTTTGATTGAACGATCAAAAAATGCTACTTGAGATGTAAGCGTTGGTACAAACATTCCGTTGAAAGCATAAAATAACCAATCGCGAGTTGATGATTCTGAATAGTAAGTTAAAACGAATGCACTATCCCAGGCTGGCTGAGCAATAACATACACATCGGTGTCAGGCAGATATTTTTTTGATTGTAATGAATCCGCAATTATCCGATGATTTGTGCTGGTTATTTTATCTGAGTTCTCTATTAGTAAGTTATTTGCATCAATCACATTATAACCACGTGCCTGAAGATCTAAAAAAAGCACATGAATGTATGATTCATCCCGCTCGATATTTCCTGTGGGAATTACATACGTAATAATAGATTTTTTACCAGCAAAGCCGTATTCTTTTTTTAATTCAATATTGGAGAGAGAAGAACTGCAGCTAATAAAATATATTATCAGAATAATTACCAAGCTGAGTTTAGTGATTAAAATAAATGTCCGGCACATAATATTTTCCTCTCCGAGTTGATATTACTGAATTAACATCATTTAGATTCGAAAAAATTAAAAGTGTAAAACCGAAAAAATACTTTAATTCCAAAATAGTACTTATTTAGACTTTTCCTAATTACACGATAAAATCCACAAGCAGCATATGCAAAATGAATAAAATCCGATTACTTGAGCATTGATTAAATCCTAGTTTCACTTAGGAAAGACGAAAACAGGCTTAATGGTTGTTAAGTCTATATCAGAAATACCTTGTGGAAACCTGGCAAATTTATTTATACTGTCCCAGTATTCCTGTGTTGGCGGTTCTTCTTCGTATCTGTCCCTCACTGATTCCCCTACAGCTGAAGGTATTCCAGTTGCAAGCCAGAGCGGTGCTGTTATTACCGAATAATATCCATGTGAAATAGTGCTAACTGTTCCTAGAAAAACCCACACTCCATAAGCAGTTGCATTTTTCTGATCTAATTCCAGGGTGCAATTTCCTATTTTGCTTTTGCGAATTTGGTATAATGAATCATAAAGCAAATAAATATTGCTTTCATCATATGAGATGAACTCTCCGCCGTACTGCATCCATTTTTCTTCGGGACTTAGACTATCGGGTGCCGTGATTACAGTTATCCAGCCACCATATATATTCTGTGGTACATCATCAGTATCGGGAAGCCAGTTATCCGGCGCATAGCTGGCTGCACAACCAGTAAATAGCAGAAAAGAAATTGATACTATTGTAAAAATGATTTTGTTATGGATAGACATATTTACTACTCCAAAAAGTTTCTTCCATTTCTGCTTCAACTTTTTTGAATTGTGGTGCAAGATCTTTATAAAATTGTTTTGGATTTAAGAACATTTGGTAAACTCTTTCTACATTCTCTTCTCCAAGCCATTCGTTCCTCATCCACTCCAGATAGTAACCCTGAGTTTCAACAAATAACTCATAATTTTTATAATCAGGAGGCAGTTTATAATTCAGAAGATACTTGTCGCCGGGATATGTTACCAAAACGGAATCAGGATTAGCTAAAAGTTCTGTCACACTACTATTATTTGCAAATTCTGGCGACGATGTTGAAGGAAAAATAATTTGAGGTGTTGCTTCATCTATTATGTCTGCAAGAGCTACGTAATCAATTCTCCATAATCCTTTAGCCATTCTGAGTTTTAGCTTGATTGCAGAATCTTCGGATTCACACGTTGAAATTTTTGTCAGAGGAACAATTTTAATATCTGTTGCAATTGGACCAGTTTCACCAACTTCACCAATTTTTTCCCATTCATCGTTTTCGTTCTGAATTAGAACATCAATATTTCCAAGGACATTTCGCGGATTATCAAGAAGTTGTTTGAACTGATTTTTGTTACGTTCAACATTAGCTAACCAATCACCTGCAGTTGTTCCCATGTAGGACAATGTCTGATAAAATAGAAAAGTTGTTAGTAAAGTTTGTCTGGCAGCTATAACAATTCCCATGCTATCTGATGCGGGTCTGTAAAATGTAACTTCGATTGTTTCCTTTGCTACGAGATCGGTTGAGTCAGCTTCACTGAATCTTTCGGTTCCATCAAACGAGCAGAGTTTTTCAGAGATATCACCTTCAGCGGCAGTAATTGAACTTGCCTCCGTAATATTTATTGCCTGCAAATACTTACCATCCGGCGTAGCAAAGACTCTTCCTCCCTCCGGTTTTGGTGCTGCCAGGATATTTGCTGACCGTATGATATGAGTTTCATATGCTTCATTTCTCAATTGAACTTCAAAATCTTCACTAACTGGTTTAATTCTGTATAATGCGTCAACATCTCGTTCCTCCAGTGCAGGAGAAATACTTGATGAAAACCCTTCCGACTGTACTATATAATCATAACCATTATATGCGTAAAAAGTCGGGCAGGAACCAAAACATGCTTTTGGATTTGCGATACATACAATTGTAAAAATTCCTGTTACTACGGTTAAGGCTACCAGTGCACCAGCTCCGGCTGAGGCGTTAATTTGATTTGTTTCTGCTAATACAACCTGCGATACTGGCACAGTAAATTTATCTTCAAAGATGAGTTCTCTATTTGGATTAAAAAGTTTACCGGAACCACTTACAGAATCTTTTGATGTAATGAAATTCCAATTTTCAAGTACGTATAAATCACCATTCTTCATATGCAATTTCAGAAACGGAAGATCTTGTGAACTTTTGGGAACTGGAAATTGCTTAGGTGATTCAGAAATTCTTTCAATCCGTGAACCACAATTTGGATAGAAGATCAAGCTTACTGAAATCAGAAACAGTAAAATTCTACTGATGGCAGGTTTGATAAAATATGATATTGATTTCATTTAATCCTCCCTAAATGAAATTTACAGCAAAATTGAAAAGCCAATAGATAACGATATAACGTTCATGTCGTTATCTGTTTTGTTATTACTCTCAGAATATTCGTTGGAAAATGAACTGGACTTCGAATAATTATAATTTTTGAAGTTAATTTCTAACTTCAGTGCCATGCCGGACGAATATAAAAACTTTAATCCTGCCCCGGCATTTATAACTCTTGTGTCCAGGGAACTACCGCCCGATTCATTTGAATATCCAAAATAAGGATCAGAATAGTAATTGCTTAAACCATACCCTAGCTTAATAAATGGGAAAGTGTTTTTCTTTGGAATGTTAAAATTGTATGTAAGATTACCTATTAATGATATTGATGTTTCTTCATCTGTAATCAGATTTATATCCAGTTCAGGCTCGATGCTTAAACCATCAATAATACAATAACCGATTGAAGCAGTAAACAATAAATTAAAGGGACGGTCAGAATAATTATAGGAATACTCACTATAAGATGAATCATATGGAGAAAAATTCTGAGTTGTCTGAAAAACATTGGATGTTGAAAATCCTACTCCAAGGTTGGTTGAGAAATTAAACTCAACGTTACCTTGTTTGAAGTAAGATCGGGATTCTATTTCTCTCACCTGAGGATGTATATACATTACAGGAATTATTACACAAAGCAGTATTATTTTTTTCATTTCAATCTCCAGTTAAATCTTCACTATTATGTTAAACATTTTCCTCTCAGCCAATGTCATATGATTGTCACAGAATTGTAAAATTTTAATTACAAGTTAAAATCCACCTGCATCATTGGCATAATGAATGATTTGGGATCAGCACCACCTATTTGAGTTTCTATATAAAAGCGGCAGCCCAATAAAACCCGTGTTACTTCAGAAAAATTAAAATAGACGCCCGGTGTTAAATTTATAAAGCCTGCTGTACTGGATCCCCGTTTATCTGTCCGGGTATAAAGTGGAAAATAGTAATACGATGTCTCGGGTATGAACGAAAATAATGTCTGAACGACGTAACCGCCATTTATAAAAATATTGACAGGCCAGGATTTATATGCTGTATTAAAAGTAAGTGTCATATAAGGATCAAAGTGTGTAGACTCACCAATATCGTGATAAAACGAAATGTTTTCTTCTCTGTCACCCCACCAGTATTCTACTATAACTTTGCTTACCGTGTAAGCCTCGTAGCTCATTGAATGAATTTGCAAACCACCATCCAGTCGAAGACACAGACCATTATTATAACTAAAGAGCCCAAGTCCGAAATGCCCACCCCAGGAATTAAAATTATGTTGTGATGAATAGTTCGCACCAAATGATAAAGCAAATCCTCTCATAACTACAAGGTCAAAATTAATTCCTGCGTTCACTGTTGGGACATTCCAGATTAAACTATGCTCAGATGGAACAAATGCGGTGTCAAGCCAATATAAGCTTGTATACTCGGTAATTTCTCCTGTAAATAATTTTTTTGAGTTGTACGAAAAAGTTGGTGAAATTGTGAATGATGGTACATCGGTTGTATCGGTAATATGGATTGGTACAGGCATAATTGGCCCTGTTACTTCGGCTTCACGGAGATAAAGGGTTTCGTTAATTGTTGCACAGCCAAAAAGAGTTAGCACGGAAATGCAGATGAAAATAATTTTGAAAAAGTTTATTGAATGTCTCATTGTTTTTTCCCTTTTTTAATTTGGACTAAATGATAGTGCAAAATCAGAAGCAAATATTGCACTAAAAATTAATAAACCAATAATTAGATTTTACCCCAAAATCTAATAGTTCTGCCTGTATTAACTTTTATCGTGAATAATACATCCCAGCTACCAACGAAGGATAATTGCTGAGTATCCCATCAACCTCAGCGTCAAGAAAATCATTTATGTAATCGCGAACGTCAAGTGTCCATGTAAATACAAAAATATTCCTTGAGTGCATTTCATCAAGCATACTTTGCGATGGAATTCCATTCGTCCATCTTGGCGCCCAGGCTTCACAAGTTTGTAATGACTTCGCTTTGTTAGCATTTAACTCGACGAGTGTTGGTGTTGTATTTTTATTTTCACTTAAGTTATATGCATTAAAAATTTCATCAGTAGGAATTCCCATCAATATTTTAATGTCTCTGCCGATTGACAAAGCATAGTTGATAGCATTTTGCTGGGCCAGAATTACCGCATCTACTATTTCAGGATCTTTCAAGTCAATCCAGATCAATGATAATTTTGTTTCATTTATTATGGTGCTCAAAGCTTCATCAAGTGTAGGAATCGATTCACCATATTTTAACTGACCAAATATTTTTATTTGTTCAATATCAAAGTTTTCAACTTTGCCAAGAAGGTACGCTCCTTGCACAGTTCTTGGAGAAAAGGTATTATCATGGAATACGATTAAATGTCCGTCTCTTGTACGTTTAACATCAATCTCGACTCCGTTAGCACCTAATATCTCAGCGAATCTGATCATCTCGAGACTGTTTTCAGATCTTGCAAGCCGTTCCGAATTACGTCCACCTCCGCGATGGGCTATTACATAAAATTCAGCAGGCGAATTATTATTTATCGATCTTACTTTCCTAAGCACTATCTGAGTGCCATCGGATGCATTTCCGCGGAGAGTTATTTCTTGTGGAATTGTTCCTTCTATTAATTCAGTTGCTCCTTCTTCGGGTGAAATTGTAAGATTAAGATTTTGTCCTGAACCTGAACGAACGATTCGAATGTATCCATTAATTTCAATCAAGTCTCCAATTGGTCCACCCGCACATTCTGAAAAGTGAACATCGTGCTTTGCATACATGCACCATCTGCGATCTTTCCAGATCCCAACAACCTCATCACCTAAAAGGTCGTTACCCATATCGACTGCATAGACTCCATTCATTGCAGATTTAGAACTGTCTGATAATTGTACTGAATATTTATCGTCAACATATAACTCCGGCTCTGTTGGTAGATGCATTAAGCAGGAGTTTAAGATCACTAGAAACAAAAATGTAAATCGTTTCATAATCAATATCTCCAAAGATCTAATTGTAAAGTAATTGAAGGCATAACTGAAATAATTCCCCGGTAACTTAAATAAAGAACGCGCAGTTCCGGTCCCAGGGAAAAATTTTCACCGATTGAAAAACGATATAATCCTATAAAAGTTAATCCGAGTTCTATTCTTTGAGATTCAGCAGTAGAACCATAATTTATAGTCGTCCGCATCAGATAAGGACCCATTCCAACTCCAAGTTCAAGTCCTTTATATTGCATTGAAATTACTAGTTGAAGCGGAATAGCCTTTAAATTAGCTGATGCTTTTTCTTCATCTTGATTTGAGTAAACAGTGTCAACTTCAAATTCATCACTAACTACAAATGAATAACCAGACATTAAACCAACAGCAAGCATTCTTCCCGGGTGCCACATTCCCCTGATAAAAACTCCATAACCTAAGGAACTGCCGGACGAACCTCCCGGATATCTTTCATCCCTGAAAAAATTAATTGAAGAACTTGCTGTTGTACTTATCTCAACACGGTATGTGGTATCAATATCCGTTTGTGAATAGCTTGTTACGAAGCTGGCAACAAATAATATGAGTATAAAAATTTTCATAGCTGAAACGCAAAGAAAAATTCAGGAATAAAAAGTCTTTGATCAATTGTATTGAACATCATCCAGGATTGATATGGTGTTATTGAGTAAGTTAAGCTGAAGCCGATTGAAACCAATGAATGTTTCAGGAATGGCTGTTCAATTGCAATCGTGCAGAAGTAATCGTTCACTGTATGTTCAGGACCTGGTGCCTTTAATCCACTCACCCTGCTTGTACTTTTAAAAATATAGGAAGCTGCCCACGACATTGTTATGGAGAAATCATCCAGACGATAACCGAATCTCAATATTGGTAGATAATAGATTGCATAAGCAGAGTTCCTATCAAACTGTCCTTCTGTATTGAAGAAACCAAAGAAGCAGCCGATGTGATTTGCGAAACCAAAACTGAATCGGTTTGAATTTGTATTCCACTGAACGCCTGTGTGAAGAAGGTTGCTAAAAATGTTTGTGGACAGGGAAGCATTGAGAGAAATATTTTCAAAGATGCCGAGTTTATACTGCAAGTCCAATGCAGGTGCAGGATATTCATTTTCCATAACGGGGATTGGAAGGAGAGTAAACGATCCGCCTAATTGTAAAATTGATTCACCAACTTTTAAGGGATATGGTTCATAGAAATAGGAGATGAAATATTTTTCTGCTGTGTCTGCCGGAAAGTAGATTTTAGTTGAATCAGAAGCATTTTCTTCCTGAGCAAGTAGAAAAAATGAAGAAGCCAATAAAAAAGTAAAAAAACCTTTGATAATTTTTTTCATAACTCCTCCTTTAATTTTTAATTAAAGAAATAAGTGCCCTTCTTTAAAAGAGAAACTCAGTGAATTTTTAGTTATACGTCACTGAAAAAAGTAAACCGACAGAAAAATTATTTATTTCATTTTCATCACCACCTTTATCTTTCATCGTGCTGTAATAACCATAAATAGCTGCACCTAAAGCCCATTGTGCATCCACCCACCATTCCTTTCCGAACATTCCATTAATACCAACTCCATATTGAGACTCGCCCTTCGTTCCGTTAAATTCAAATTCAGCTTGGCTTGCCAAAAGACTTAGTGAGAAATAGAAGTTTGAAGGCATTAGGTAGTACGTAATACCACCTCCAAAATCAAACACTGATACTGTAACATCTTCTGCTGTTCCTGACTGACCCATCCATTCAAATTCAGGATCAAATTGCATCACACCTCCAAACTCCCCATAAAGCATCAGATTCTCGGCCACAGTAGCACCAATTTGGAAACGTAAATTTTGAGCGAGACCAGAAAATTTCATATCACTCCCAAGAACATCTTTTTCAACTAATTCTGCGTAACCGAATCCATATAACATCCTTAAAAAGAAACCATCATGCTCATGATATCCAAACTGTCCAAGGGCAGTTCCGTTAATGCTGGCAATAATTATAGCGGTTATAATTAAAATCTTTTTCATTTTTTCCTCCCTTAAGTTTTAATTAAAGAAATATGAATGTTTCAGTCGAAACACTTTACCAAAGTTTTGCTACCTTCCTGATGGAATCAACATTCGAACTAAATTTATTTCAAAGCCCTAACAGTTACCTGGGATTTTGCTGTTCAGCCAATTCACAATCAATTACCTGTTGCATACCAACACTTTCATCAACCATCTCGATGCCTGCACCGCCTACGAAAACTCCCGCTTTTACATACTGTTCAGCAAAATAATTCTTACCTTCTTCGGCTTCAAAACTCACAGAATTTTCACCGAATTCAGATTCGGTTGAAATTGTATGTATGCCAGGTAAAATTTGCAAATAGAAATAAACTCCGTTCGCAGTTTCACCTATAAAAACACTATCTACATAAAGATCTTTGTATAGTGCTTGACCCAAAAAACTATTTCTATAGAGGTATAAACCAGCTTTACCTTCTGAGGGCATTTCAAATTTCTTTAATGCTGTGTCTTCTTCTTTGGATGCCATCTTTACTGAAGCGCATCCGAATAGCAGAAGTACTGAACAGATAATTAAAACAGCGCTAATTAATTTTTTCATTTCATCCTCCTTTAATTTTTAGTTAAAGAAATAAAAGCCTCCCACTTTGAGAAGCTTTGTTAATTTTTTATTTAAGTAATATCATTTTTTTAGTTTGGATAAAGTTTTCTGTTTTCAAAGTATAGAAATACACGCCGCTCGGAAGGTTGATAGCATTTCCGCCAGAAACGGATCCGCCTTTGGCGGAGAATTCTGTTTTATAAGTTCCCGCTTTAAGATTTTCGTTTACTAATGTTGTTACCTCATTTCCCAGCAGATCATAGATCACTAAAGATACTAGCCCCTCTTCAGGAATTGAGAATTCTATGGTCGTAATGGGATTAAAAGGATTAGGATAATTCTGTGAGAGATAATATTCTTCAGGAATATTACCAGAATGTATTTCCTCAACTGATAACACAGATAATGTATCAAAGTTTGATTCGTATAAAACTCCTGCTATTCCTGCGATGTTTTTTGATTCTGTTATTGATGTCAGCCAATCAGTACCTTGTCCAACACTATAAGCTACAAATACTTCATATTCTTTGTCTTTTAAAAGAGTAAACGGACCAACATTCAGTAATTGTCTTTGATCTCTGGGTGTATTATTTATCCACCCATAATTGTTCACCCTATCACCGGAGTACCAAAACATAGGATTGATTTGAGAACAATCTACACCACCCTGAACTGTTCCATATAGCCATGTGCAAGGGTCAACTACGTCTCCAAGTCTTGTAAGGCCAAGCATATAATTTCGTGCTTCATCCTTACTGTTTGGATCATTTAAATTTACGTCACCATTTATATATCCAATAGCTGAAGAAAGATTTTGGTTAGTTGCGCCAGGGTATATTTTTACTCCGATAACTTGTCCGCGATGAACGTAAGCAGTATCAATTGGTGTATCAATTCCTTCGTCGTAAATACCATTACCATTATTGTCTACAAAAGTAACTCCGGGTATATACGTGGCAGGTCCATTCAAATTTTTTACAAAGAAGCTTGGTGGATTGTTGCCATAGATCGGATCTGAATACCAATTATAGGTGTACTGACCAGTTAACATAGTATCGCAGCCAACCAGGTCATTATTGCTGGTGCCTAGATCGGGATCTCCCCAAACACCGAAATAAACATCCGTCAAAATATCAGGATCAGAGGGTGTTAGTCCGACGTATTTAATTCGGTATCTGATAAAGATAATGTTCTGCAACTCGGAAATACTGGAATAAGCAAAAACTGTTTGACGAACTTCAACCCCAACCTCAATCGTTGTATTCCATCTCCTTTGAGCAACTGGTAATCCGTCATGAAATACACACCACAGCATTTCATCGCCTAGAAGATCGGGACAGTCTTCATCAGGATCCCAAATTCCATTAACGTTCTTGTCAACAGGATTGTAAATACCATCCCCATCTCCATCATAAAAATCTGCACCAAGGGATACAGCATCATTCCAATCCTGCCAACTTAATCCAAAAGGAGTATCGTCAATTCTGATCTTATACAATTGAGCATCCGGATTATTGGGAAATCCGACTGTTCCCGGCAAATAATCTTCAACTAGTGTAGCTGAAGCAACAGCATTTGCCCATAAAACTCCGTTGCTGTAACCGCTTAAAAAGAATCCCCCAGAAAAGAGAAATGTGTGTCCTCCAAACTGACCTCCTGTACCATTAGGCGGGACGTTAACATCTGCAAGAACACCTTTTCTGTTCAATGGCATATAGATATTATTAATATCCAATGCATAAGCATCACCCACTTTTTGTGGGAATAGATCTACCCAGCAGAAAAGAATTAAAACAATTGCTAAAATTTTAAGTTTCATTTTCTTCTCCTTTAATTTTTTTATTAAAGAAATAAAAGCCTCCCTTTAAGGGAGGCTTGGAATATTTTACTTAATAAGTATCATCTTCTTCGTCTGAACAAAATTGTTTGTTCTTAATGTATAAATGTAAACTCCGCTTGTCAGACCTTGCCTACCGGTAGGCAGGTTCCGGACTTCGCCGGAATGACTGTTAAATTCTACTTCATATTTTCCTTCTGTTTTATATTCATCAACAAGAGTTGCAACTTCATTCCCAAGTATGTCACAGACCTTCAGCTCAACTTTTCCTGCTTCAGGTATTGAATAATTTATTATTGTTGATGGATTGAAAGGATTTGGATAATTCTGTTCGAGTGCAAACTCAATAGGAGTAGTTAATATTTCATCATCACCTTCCTTAGCAAATACACATCTGTTGTGCATTACGATAGCACCGTGAATGCTTTGCGGATTGAGATTATCATAAACTATTCTATCTCCATCATTTTTATCCCAGATTACAATTCTAAGTTTATCAGGTGAGTCTTCGACGATCAGCAAAAATCCAAAGTTACCTTGGTTATTAATTTTTCCTTTACCTCTGAGGGTTGCAGTCTGGTTTTCTAAAAGCAGCCAGTTACACACATTACTTTTAAAAGTGAAATTTGCCTGAGGATATCGGATTGTAACTTTACCAGTTGGATCGTAATTAAAACCGCGATCCATCATATGAAATTCGAAGAATAATTTATCACATAATAATTTATTGGGTTGATAAGAACCCTGAGGAGAATCCATCCATCCTGCGCCTATAACTGTGCTTCTTGCTTCTCTGTTTCCAACATTTAAGACTCTACCCAACGTTTTTGGCTGAATGAAATTATCTTGACTCATTACATATTCAGATAATGCCTGAAATTCTGTAATTCCCTGAAGAATGGTAATGTTTGAGGGAATAATTCCAATGTAATCAAGAATTCCTAAAACCATTTCATTTGTTGTAACTGAGTAAGTTGCAGCAGGATCGATCGGCATTCCGTTAATATTAACTGAAACTAATCTTTCTTCTGCAGGCTTCGTTCCATCATAAGTATATTCCATCCCGGAAACCTGGAGTAAGAATTCATCATTCAATTCTATTTCAGAAAGACCGAATGTAAGTCCTGTTAGAATATCCATTCCGCTTAAATCAAAAGTTGCAAGCTGGAATCCAAGAGTGTTCACCAGGTTAAATCCATAACCATTAGTTCTGAATAAATCACCCGGAGTAAATGCGCCTTCCCACAGTGGAAGAGCAATCGATCCTCCGGCTTGAAGTGCAACATTCGTTGATGTTTTAAAACGAAAAGCATCGGCAACTAAATTTCCCAATGGAGTGTCATGCACACCAAGCGCTAACAAATCTTTTGTCTCTTCTGCAAAGAATGAACTTGCGTAGCCCATCTGCTGAGTATAAAAAGGAATTGAGTAGAAATTTTCTATGTCCGTAATTAAATAATCTACCATTCCCTGCACAGATGGCTCTTGCGGAATGTTTGTATCAATTGGAATTAGCTGATAGTCAAGCAATTGAACATTTACACCATCAACAACCAGTTTCATCTTACCGGCGTACATATAATTTGATTTTGCTTGAACAATCCACGTCGTTCCGCCCATTGGATCGATCATAGTTATTGGTTCTTCATACATATAATGATCATGTCCACCAACAATTACGTTTATTCCCGGAACATAACTGACAATTAGCTGATCAAAATTAACTCCAAGATGAGAAAGTAGAATTACAACATCACAATTTTCTACAGTGCGTAAAGTTCCGACCATTGTTGCGGCAATGTTAACGATGTCTTCGCTTACTACTGCCGGGTAAGGATTTGAAAGCAAGTTTGTAGCTGGAGTTGTTAAACCAAATATTCCAATTTTCAAATCACCAAACTCCTTAACAGTATAAGTATCAACATAGTCTTCCAGACCTGAGATTGTCGGATCAGAAAAATCAACATTAGCTGTTAAAATCGGGAACGCATCTGTTGCCGTTGGGAAAGCATACTGTAATGAACCTAACAAAGCCAGTGGTCCCAAATCAAATTCGTGATTGCCAAGTGTCATTGCATCAACACCAAGTGCATCAAGAATCTGAAGTTCAGGAACGTGAAAATTTTTGTTGAAGAAAATATCTCCGATAGAGATATCACCTGCGTGAAGGAAAAGAACATTTGATTCTGTCATTTTAGTCATTCCCACTAAAGTTGCAACTCTTGAAACTCCGCCTAAAGTTCCTTTAAGATTTGCATCTCTTGCCCCAATTGCCTCAAGAGTTGAATGTGAATCATTGACGTGCAGAATCGTTAATGTATCTGGTTGTGGAAAGATATTTGAAGCCAGGAAAAGAAAGAAAGGAATGAAGTAGAAATAAATCTTTTGCATTTTGTACCTCCGGAATTGGTATTGTGAATAATTATTTATTATTGAAGGATTTTAAAGCAGCAATCCTTCAGGTAAAAAACTACTACACTATTATCAGGCGATTGTCAATCAATTGTCATGTTATTGTAAAAATCGTTTATGGCTCGACTAAATAATTTTTAAAAATTTGTTTTTCAGTCTGCTTTGGGAGAGTATCAGGGGTGAAATCTTCAGGAATTTATTCAGCAACCAAACTCTGCAACTCTAACTCTCTCAGAGTAGAGAATAATTACTAAGTATTAAAATGTAAGAATTTTGTTTAAAGTCAAGTACAATCGATTAGTAATTGGCAAATAAAAACCCCTACCAACCTTTATTGATAGGGGTTTGAGTAAAAAGAAATAAGATGTTACTTCATCAACATCATTCTCTTAGTTTCTACAAAATTGCCGGCCTGTAATCTGTAGAAGTAAATTCCACTTGATAGGGCAGCAGCATTAAAGTCAACCTGATATTCACCCGCGGTTTTCATTTCGTTAACCAGTGTTGCTACTTCGTTGCCAAGCATATCGTAAATCTTAAGTGATACCTGACCTTCGGTTGGCAGTTGATAAATAATCGTCGTAGCTGGGTTAAACGGATTGGGGTAATTCTGTTGAAGAGTAAAAGTTTTTATTGAGCCTATTTCGATGGTTTCTGCAAGTTCGTGATACATGAATGTCCCATCGAAGTCTACTTGTTTCAGTCTGTATGAATAAGAACCTGAACTTAAATCTTTATCAATAAAAGAATAAGACTGAGTTTCAGTGGTTGTTCCATGTCCTTTAACAAAACCGACATTATCCCATTCAGTATTCTGGGTTTTTCTTTCAACATTAAATCCAGAATTGTTTACCTCTGTAGCTGTTATCCAGCTTAGCTCAACAGCATTTTCATTAACTGATGCAGTAAATGAAGCTAGTTCTACAGGAACAACAGCGTCATAATGAACTTCACCAACGAGTGCACGTGAGGTAAAAAAACTTCCGCTTGGTGTAAAGGGTGCCGAGCGAACATCTCCGGTAACCAGAGTCAAACCAGTGTTAGAATATATTTCATAAGGTGGTGTTCCTGTTCCAAAATAGCGAGGACCTGCACCGGTGAATACCATAGCAACTCCGGTTGTATCACCCGGATTGATGGTGATGACAGGGGTTGCAAAAAGTAATGAAACACCGCTTGCGGTTGGACCCTGTGTTACTGGAACTATGCCAAGAGAAGTCCATCCAACAGATGAACTTCCGGGGCCGGAGCCAACTGGTCCACCTAATGCATTTCCCTGGCGTACAAAAAATTCAATATTAAAACTGGCATTTGCCGCTGCAGCACTTGCAGTTGTCATCGCTGAAATAGTGACTTGATGAGTAGGAGCTGCGATGAGATTTAAAAACATAGCCCATCCAGCCGATCCACCGTTGTTTGAAGGACCGGGATTTGCCAACAGAACAAAGGGATCATCAGTGATTGGTGGATTAACTTCCGATTGTGCAAATAATAAACTTATACTGCCGTATGCAATAAGTGCAGTAATAAGCAATTTGTGAAAGTGTTTCATTTAGCCTTCCTTTATTTTTGTTTATAGATAGTATTAATTATTAAGTAATCTTAAGTACGAACAATATCGGTAATTGAACTTATGATTTCCCTCACCATATCATTCAGTAAGAAAGTTATTTGCACAATCAGACTAAGGTATCACCAAAGAAAATTTACAGGAGATAGAATCAACATCTTAACTAATCAGGGATAACGTTCGTTTTTATTATCTTCGGAAATTCTAACTCCCTCAGAGTACTGAATATTTTCATTTTGAAACTGCATATAATTTTTATAAAAGTCAAGAACCCCGCAGGAAAAGATTTTACTTCCAAGTATCTATGGAATAATTACCTTGGCTTCTGAAGCCATCTTTCAACGGCTGCAAGAAGATGTTCCATAGCAATCAGTAATGGTAAGTGTTGAGATACTTTAATCTCCTGCAAAATATCTTGATGAACCTTGACATAAGCTCCATTTATTTTATGTGCAAGGATTTTTCCTTTCCGCGATAAACTTAATATCATATTCCTTCTATCTTTTTTATTAATCTCGCGTTCCATATAACCTTTTTCAACCAGTCCATCCATAATTCTGGTTACTCTGCCAGGTGAAAGTTTCATTCTTTTTGCAATTTCCTGATTGTTAAGGCTTTCTTCTGAACTCATCAATCTAAAACATTTGAATTCAGCTTCCAGTAAGCCGTGCGCTTCTGCGATATGATTTTCCTTTTCCTGGCATCTAGCAAGCAGGTTAAATGTAAGATTAGCCAGACTTTCTGCCCGATAATTTTCACTCATAACAGCCCCCATAATTTTTATAAAGAAATTATAATTATTCGTTAGTGTTAAAACATCTTTTGGGAACCATTCGGCTTAATATTCCGGAAAGAGATGAGTAATTCTTTATGATTCTCCTAAGATTTAGAACTACTTGATATAAGTTGCAAAAATTTTGCTTGACAAACAATCAACTGTTGATGGCTCACAATTAAAAACTATTTAGAATACAAAAATCAATATTGCTGCAGTAAATTAATGGTTTAAGGATTATTCGTTATTTCACTTAAAATGGAAAAAAAGCTTGAATCCAGTTACTATTTATTATTTTTTCAAACTCAAACACAATTGAAACACTTGCTAATTATTTATTAATTTTTCCTATATTCATACAGCAAAGAAGTCTTTGTATTTAGGCTAACAACTAAGGAGAGCTTGATGCCAAAAAACATTGTAGTACTTTCTGACGGTACCGGACAGGAAGGCGGGAAGGGGAATAATACCAACGTCTACAAGCTATTCAATATGGTGGAAGACCGGACAGCAGATCAAATCACATTTTACGATCGAGGACTCGGAACCGGCTTCCGGAAAATTACCGGAAATATCAGCGGGATGGGAATATCGCAGAATATCTATGAGTGTTATCATTTCATTTTTGATAACTACATAGCTGGAGATAACATTTTTCTATTAGGTTTCAGCAGAGGTGCAACTACCGTAAGAAGCTTGTCTGCTTTCATCCATCTATTCGGAATCTTACCAAAATCAAGACCAGAACTAATCAAGCAAGCGTACAAGATTTATAAAATATCTGATGGTAAAATTCGAAAAGTTGCTGCAGATGATTTCGTATCACGTCATCATAATCAATGGACTAAAGTTAAATTCCTTGGTGTTTGGGATACTGTCGATGCTCTTGGATTACCAATAAAAAGTTTAGGTACACTTGTCGACTGGTTTCCTTTCTTCAGACATAAATTTCACAATCTGACTTTAAGTGAAAGTGTAGAACATGCACGTCACGCTTTAGCAATTGACGATGAACGATTAACTTTTCATCCGAAGATATGGGATAAAGAAATAAAATCATACCAGACGATGAAGCAGGTCTGGTTCGGTGGAATGCACACTGATGTTGGTGGTGGATACAAAGAACAGGATTTATCAGACATTCCATTACTCTGGATGATTGAAGAAGCAAAACAATTTGGTCTCAGGATTTATCCAAAGCATAAAGTAAAAACTCACCCGGATGCAGATGGTTTCATGCACGATTCGCGAAAAGGTTTTCCAGGATTTCTTTTCAGGAAAGCAACAAGAACATGGAATAAGCAGACACATGGCAAGCCGGTTATTCATCAGAGTGCTCTTTTAAGAAAACTCTTTAAAGACAACACATCAACTCCGCCATACAAACCCTGGATTTTTGACTTTGAACATGAAATTGAGCCATGGTCTGAATCTCAGAGAAATTTAGAACATATTATTTGAATACTTAAAAATACAAGAGTCAACACAAGAATTTTTATAAACATTTTCTACAGGATACAAACAAATGCCAAATGATTATTTAATCGGTACAGGAATTTATGATGTAACCGGTCCTGCTGCAGAGCTTGGAATGATGGGAATGGCAAGCATCGATCAGAAGACTGAAGGAATTCATTCCAGACTTTTTGCAAGAGCTTTCATTGTTCATGATCAAAGTTCCGGCAAACGAGTTGTGATAATATCAGCAGATATTTGGTCATGTACGCTTGCAATAAAAGTTGAAGTAGTAAAAAGATTGAGATCAATTTATGGAAACGATCTTTACACAATTGAAAATGTTTTATTAAGCGGAACACATACACACAGCGGTCCCGGCGGTTATTCTCATTATGCACTTTATAATTTATCAATCCTTGGTTTCGATAAGCAGAATTTTGAATGTATAGTAAACGGAATGGTTCAGGCGATAAAAAAAGCACACGAAAATTTAGCTCCCGGAAAAATTTTTATAAACCGGGGTGATGTTGAAGATTGTGGAAATAATCGTTCTCCAATTGCTTATGACCAGAATCCAGCCAGCGAGAAAGCAAAATACGGTGCTAACACCGATAAAGAAATGCTTCTCATAAAATTTGTTAAGATTGATGGGACGGAAATTGGCTGCATCAACTGGTATGCAATTCACCCAACAAACCGTGGAAATAAAAACAAATTAATAACTGGCGATAATAAAGGATATGCTTCTTATCTTTTTGAAAAAGAAAAAGGAACTAACATCCAGAATAAAGAGACCTTCATTGCTGCATTTGCAAATTCAAACTGCGGTGATATATCTGGAAATGTAAAGTATGGCATTCCAGATCTGGTTCATGATTTTGAAAGGATGAAAGAATATGGTGAGAAACAATTTAGTAAAGCTAAGGAACTTTATTCTTCTGCAAGTAATCATTTAACAGGAAGTGTTGACTACCGGCATACTCATATTGATTTTTCTAAAATTCAAATTGAAGGAACAAATAACCGAACGGATCCTGCGGCATTAGGTGCTTCAATGTTTGCAGGAAGCACAGAGGACAGCAAATCGGAGTTCGGAATTATTGAAGGTATAAAAGCTACGATTACTGGAGATTATCCAGCAGGACAAAAAAATATTATTCTTGAAGCTATTAATCTTCTATCAGGATTACTCACTGGTTTCAAAGTTCCTGGAATTCTTGAAGATGAAATGAAGAACGGTCACAAACCCAAGCCGATCATACTTGCACAAGGATTAGCTGAACCTTTTCCTCTTTCACCTGAGATTTTACCGTTGCAGATTCTCAGGATCGGAAATTTAGTTTTACTTGGAACCCCCTTTGAATTGACCACTATGGCAGGGAGACGATTAAGAGAAACAACTCTAAATATTCTTAAAAGTTCAGGAGTTGATTCTGTTGCATTAGCAACATACGCAAATGCATACGCAGGATATGTTACAACAAAAGAGGAATACGATATTCAACATTATGAAGGAGCTTCTACTCATTTCGGTCCTTACACACTTATGGCATTGCAGCAGGAATTTGGAAAACTTGCTATTGCGATGAAGGATGGAAAGTCTGTACCCGCAGGACCTGAGCCGAAAGATTTATCGAAAGAGCAAACTAATTTGCAAACAGGAGTTTTAACCGATACCCAGCCGTGGCCATGGATCCCATTCGGAACTCCTCAAACGGATGTTGATTCATTTTACAAAGCAGGATCAACTGTTAAAGTAATTTTCTGGGGAGCTCATCCAAAAAATAATTTAAGAACTCAAGGAACTTTTTTAGAAGTGCAGATGAAAGTAGGCGACAAGTGGATAACTATTTTTAACGATAATGATTCCTGCACAATCTATGAGTGGAAAAGAGATTTTATAGCTAACTCAAAGATCACAGTAACGTGGAATATTCCTGCAGATACAAAGCAAGGGGAGTACCGAATTTGTCACTTCGGCGATTATCGTGACGTTTCAGGTAACATAAAACCTTATACTGGAATTTCAGGTACGTTTAAAATTGGAGAATCAGCAGCGGTGAATGAAATTAGTTTTAAGAATTCATCTGGCAAGCAAGTTGAATTGTGGTTCTATCATCCAAATGACTGGCTGAGGTGGAGTGCATATTCACACCACATTTTAAAGAAGGATGAAAATTATGTTTGGAAATTACCTTCCGGATGGGGAAAAGCCCAGGTTAGATTTACAGGTCCGGGAAAATGGAAAACTGTTTCCGGCGGTGAATCAATTATCATTAATCTCAACGGCGAAATAAAAAACTTAGACTCATAAAAAAAAGTCGATTTTACATAAAGGAATTAGTATATGAAAATAATCAAACCCTACTTTTTACTTTTTACTTTAATCTTGATTCTTTTGCATGTTGGCTGCAGCCACTATCCTGTTTTACAGGAGCCGGATACCCAAAAATTTTATGAAGTGGTAGGTTCCGAATCGCTTCGCGATAGTCTTCTCAAAGGAAAACTTACAACCGGAATGCCGTGGTTTGTTGCCAACCAATTGTTTAACAAAAATGAAAGTAGTTCAAAAGACTTAAAAATTCCTGTTGCAACACTTGGCAGCAAGCAGCGTCTTGAAGAGGAAGAAGGCTGGAGCAGAAAATATGTTGATCCCAACATAAATATTTTTCTTGACAAGTACGAAACTTCCGAAGGCAGACTTTATGTCTGGTATCAGCGACCTGATTTTTATACAATGGATGTATCTCAACGCGATACGCTGTGTGTGTTTTATGAAGACACAGTTTATTGTTCGGTGATAAATTATCTGAACAAATCTTCTGTGTTGACAGTGAGAGACTCACTTAAACAATTACCAACAGACACAACCTTGTATGCTGAAATCCGTTACAATGACCATCCGTGGCGGGAAGTTTCTTATTGGTACAGCATCGAAATACTCAGCAATGCAAAAACTTTCAAGCTTGGAGATACTAATTATGAATTATACCCAATTGAACTTTTAGAATTTGACAATGAACCTGTAACATCCTTTAAATGGAGGGAAGTAAATAAAAATGAAGATTAAAAAAGATTTTATTAAAGGCAACAAGAAGATTAAAATTATTTCAAACGACGGTAAGCCGTATCCTATTCCTGAAAGCTGGCAGCCGGTTCTGAGTAAATGCGATATGCTTGTGGTCATTCCCGATATGCATATGTACATCTACAATTCCCATCTTGATAATTTCAAATATGGTGCTGATGCGATGATAAAATTCTTAAATCATTTAAGCGTTTTGAAAGAAGAAATGGAATTAGAAGATCAGACTTTAAGAATTTACCAGCTTGGTGATCTATATGAACAGCGATTTCCGGGTTTGCATGGTCCAAATGCCACGGCAATAGAAATCCGTATGTCTCATCCAAGCTATGATCAGATAGTTAATTCGATGAATCTGATTCGTACTCACTTTCTGTACGGCAATCATGATTTTGAACTCAGGCACTTTCCTGGTTTTCGTTTTGCCGCACTCGAAGGTAAAGTTTACGTTGAGCATGGTTTCACTCCGGATAGCTGGAAGGATTTTTCCAATCCGAATGCACCGCTTTGGGAGGTAAGTCAATTTCTATTTTTAAGCATCAGAGAAATAAACGAATTCTTTGCACATCTTCTTGTAAAAGCAAGCGTAATTGAAAAAGATGAACATTATTCCTGGGGAGTCGCGTCAGGAAAAGAACCGGTGTATGATTACCCATCTGAAAAGGAGTACATCAAAAACTACGGACATTGTTTGAATTACTTTGCTGAACGAATGAAAAAAAATCCGGAAAATAAAGAAACAAAAATTACAGTCATCGGGCACACGCATCATCCGTATATTAAAACTGATGTAAACAACGGCAAGCATATTTTTATTGATGCGGGCGCGTGGACTTCGGGTCGTTCTGATTTTGTGGTTATTACTAATGAGGAACTTGCCATCTGTTGTTATCAAAGATGATGAATGAAAAATTATCAAGTTAAATTATCATGCTGTTCACAACAAAAGTTTATTAATTAAGGAGGGAAAAAATTATGGAGTTTGAGCTTACTGATAATATTATTCGCAGAATGTGTGAAGTAAACAATTTTGAAGCACGTAAAAATGAGATGGTCTTCTTTGGCTTACGCGGAACGCTGCCAGATAATGTCGAGGATTATCAGTTCGGAACAGAACATAAAGTTGTACTGACAGATATTAATTACATCAATCCTCGATGTACTTTGGGACAATGGTTGACTAAAGAAAAAGAATTTGCAATTTTTCCAGGCAGCACAATACCGCACCGCGATTATATAAGTAAATCGGTTCAAAAGGGAGGCGAAGGTGCAAATCAATTGATGACAGGATATTATTCGGATTACAGAAAGGGAGTTCATAAAGCAGGAGGCCCAACCGGACACGATGCTTTCCGGCAGGTGAATTCTCACCCGGTCCAGCGAACAAGTGATGATCTTGACTTTGATAATGATGATAGAGTCGAGTATGAAAATCCTAATGATAATATTCATGCTGGTTGGTGTATGGGAGTTAATTCTACAAATTATGCGAGTGCAGGATGTCAGGTGCTTGTTGGATATCCGCAGTGCGAAAAGCGTGGATCACAGCCGGCAACAGGTCCATGGAAAATTTTCAAAAAAAATGCATACGATTTAGTACAGAAGAGTTTTGGATATATACTTCTTGATGGACGGGAAGTATATCGAATTGCATCGGCGGGTAATTCAAAAGTATCAGCCCGATTACGATTTGGTTCACAGGGTGAGCTTGTCAAAAAACTGCAGAAAGCCTTACAGACTAAATCATTTTATGAAGGAAATATTGATGGCGATTTTGGCGAACGTACTCTTCGTGCAGTACTAAATTTTCAAACATCATCTTTCGGTCCGAATGCAGATGATGGAATTGTAGGTCCACAAACAGCAGCTGTACTTAAAATTAGCTGGCCTGAACTTTAAATAAAGCCAGGTGTTTGATGTAAATAAAAATCCCACTCAACTTTAGCTAAGTGGGATCGTAATATTAGAAAGAATGATTAATATCATTCCCAAAATAATTCTACTAATTTAATCCACGATTTTTCAGCAAGGCTTCAACCATAGGTTTCCTTCCTTTAAACTTAATGTAAAGTTCCATCAAATCTTCGCTGCCTCCTTTTGCAAGTATATAATTTCTGAATGATTCAGCATTAGCTTTATCGAATAAACTTGTTTCCATGAATGATTCAAATGCATCTGCATCCAGAACAGCAGACCACAGATAACTATAATATCCTGATTCGTACCCCCAGGTTGCAATATGAATGAAATTTGTAGTTAAGTATCGAGGCCAGATTTGTGGTATCAATCCCATTTTAGTGATTGATTCTTTTTCAAACTGAGCTACGTCTTTTTCAACTGCATCTGTTATTACGTGCCAATCCATATCAAGCAAAGAAGCAGCAATGTATTCCAATGTTTCAAATCCCTGGTTGAAAAATCTTGAGTTATCAATCTTATCAATTAATTCCTGCGGAATAATTTCGCCGGTCTCATAATGCTTTGCATACATTTTTAGAACTTCTGGCTGCATAGCCCACTTTTCCATAATCTGTGATGGAAGCTCTACAAAATCAGAGGGAACATTTCCCGCACTCGGATAAGTTACATTCTGAAATAACACGTGGAGTGCATGTCCGAATTCGTGAAATAAAGTTCTGACTTCATCCAGACTAATCAGTGCAGGTTTGTCAGATGTTGGTTTTGAGAAGTTGCCGACATTAGTCACCAGAGGAGTAATATAATCTCCACCCATATTACTTTGACCTCTGAAATCACCGCACCATGCGCCATTTGTTTTTCCTGCACGCGGGAAGTAATCAGTGTACAAAATTCCAATATGCTTACCATCAGCTTCTTTAACTTCAAAAACTTTTACTTCAGGATTATAAACCTGGATATCTGTTCTTTCGACAAATTGCAATCCCCAAAGCTTGGTTGCAACTGCAAACACACCGTCAATCACATTTTCAAGTTTGAAGTACGGACGCAGCATCTCCTCATCGAGAGCATATTTTTCCTTCTTAACTTTTTCTGCATAATACCACCAGTCCCAGGGCTCCAAGCTGAATTTTCCGTCTTCAGCATCAATTATCTTCTGCATCTCTGCAACTTCTGATTGTGCCCTTAAAAGTGTAGGATTCCAAATATCATTTAAGAATGAGTATACGTTCTCAGGTGTCTTAGCCATTTTCTTTTGAAGTACGAAATCAGAATATGTTTTAAAACCTAACAGGTTGGCTTTATCAACTCTCAATACAATTATCCTTGAAAATATTTTCTTGTTATCCAACTCGTCATTGTTATTGCCGCGATTCATGTAGGCTCTGTACATTTTTTCTCTCAATGCTCTGTTCTCAGCGAATTGTAAGAAAGGAATTAAAGTTGGCTTATCGATAGTAAACAGCCATTTCCCACTATATCCCTTTGCTTCAGCTTTTTCTTTTGCAGCCTGAATTGAAGCATCAGGAAGTCCGGCTAGATTTTTTTCTTGATCTACGATCAATTCAAATTTATTATTTTCTTTACGAACGTTATCTCCGAATTTCAGAACAAGCTGGGAGAGTTCATCATTAATTTTTCTCAGCTGCTCTTTTCCATCATCGCCGAGATTTGCGCCGCCTCTTACAAAATCGATGTAGTAATTTTCAAGAACCCTGCTTTGTTCCGTTGTCAGATTAAGACTTTCCTTTTCATCGTATAAAACTTTAATTCGTTTAAATAGTTTTTCGTTTAAATAAAAATCATCAATATGTTTTGATAACATAGAAGTTGATTGTTCTGCAATTTTTTGCATCTCATCGTCAGAATCAGTACCGTTGAGAGAGCTGAATACTTTATTGACCTTAGTGAGCAGCTGTCCGCTTTTCTCAACAGCGGTGATAGTGTTTTCAAATGTTGGTTTGTTCTGGTTGCTGACGATTGCTTCAAACTCTAAATTCTGTAGTCGAATTCCTTCTTCATAAGCTGGCAGAAAGTGTACAGCTTTGATTTCGCTGAAGGGTGGCGTTTGAAATGGCGTCTCCCATTCTTTGAAGAATGGATTGTCCGTGTTTTGAGATTGTGCTTGATAATTAAACATAAGCGATAATATAAAGAGGGACAAAAGGTAGAAAGACTTTTTCATTACAAGCTCCCGGAAGATGTTAGATAAATGTTTTGTTGAAGTGATTATTGTTTTTTGAAATAAATTACTTGTCGAATTATAGAAATAAGATTCAACGAAATCAACTAATAATAAATGAACGGTAACTAAAAGCGCAAGAAACTTTAAGTATTAAGTGGGAGTGCCCAAATTTTTCAGAAGCTTTGTTCGGCAGTAGCGTAGTAACTAAAGTTTCTTTTAAGAACCAGGTTCATATTTTCAAAATCCAGGTTATTTGTTTGGAATAAGATTGGTTGAAATGAGTAGTTTAAATGGGAAAAAAAATACCCACGCAGAGGACATTGGCGTGGGTACAGTAATTAATCTCTACTCACTTTTTGTGAGAGGATGTTGGTACAACAATATTTATTTCTTTGATAAAAGTCAAATTACTTTGTTAATATCATTTTCTTAGTACTAACGAATCCTCCTGCTTGTAACTTGTAGAAGTAGATCCCGCTGGACATTCCCGTAGCTTTAAATTCAGCAGAATAAATACCACTCGGTTTTTCTTCATTGACAAGAATTGCAACTTCATTCCCTAAAACATCATATACTTTCAATGTAACAAAAGTTAGTTCCGAAATTTCAAACTTAATTGATGTTGAAGGATTAAAGGGATTGGGGTAGTTTTGATAGAGTTGAAAATTTTCAGGAACAGAAAAATCATTTACTCCAACTGTAGTATCTATTCGCACCAGTTTATAATCATCCATATACCATTGTGCAAACTCGATAGGATTTGGAAAGTCAAACCCCATTATATTCGTCGCTGATAATTGATTAGGTATTATGTCACCACCAGCACCAAGTGTCCATTGCCAGCTATGAACCCGGTTCCCTTCAAAATAATATTCAGCCCAATCTGAATTTAAATCTACAATCAGTTCATTGTGCATCCATGTATCGTAAGAAAAAGAAAATTGCGCTGAACCCCATCCACCGGCAGCTATATTGCCACTTCCGGATGGATCGAACATTGCAATAAAGCCCCATTCTGTTGAATCAGAGTTAATAAAAACCCCAAACTGTGACCAACTCCCGGTATAACCCGAAGGTATATACAAATAGAACTCTATACTATACTTTCCGGCGGTATATTTTGGAAATATTTTTATGAGATCATTATATGGTTGTATCCAGACTGAGTTCGAGCCACTATGTGCTTTATTGTTAGATACTAGAGGGTCTTCCATCCAATCACAAGGAATGCCTTCCCACGTATTCCAGTGTATCGTATCCTGGCAAGCTAGTTGTCCGCCTACGGTATATGATTCGAAATCATTTTCATATAAAATAACAGAATTATTTTGTGCTGGTGAGAATGAAGAAATTAACAGAACAAAGAAAGATATGAGACCAAATAGAGAAAATTTATAGAACATAGCTTCCCCCAAATTTTTATTGAGTCATTTATTTAAAGTGAAAGTACAATCTCTTCAAAAACTACTCCTTGGGGAATTACTATATTCTGGAAGGAGAATAATGGATCAGTAATCTTAATATTTCTCCTAAGGAGCAAATTAACCTATCTAAAGTTGCTAAAATCTATCCAGATAATCCAGCAACTTTTTATAAACGACAACTAAAAAAGAAAAATTATCTTATTCCAATGGTGATAGATATAATTAAGAACCTTCTGAGAAATTAAAAAGTCTAACAATTCGCATTGATAGAAAATCTCTGTTTAAGTTTTTCAATTTCAATTTTTAAAAAGATACTGTTAAAGAGATCATTTAGCTAACTGTCTCATATAAAGATGCTACTCATCAACAATGCAATTTTGACAATCAAGATTTTTTTGTGATTGGATATTTAATTTGTTATTAATTGCATTGCATTTCTTTATGGTTATGTAATCGGACTACTTAATCATTTATTTTGCTCAAGGCTAGAGCAATGAGGGTTAAATGTGTATCGTCAGTAAAAATACTTATCATCCAGAACACTTCAAGCGTACATCCAATTTTAATCATCATATATATGAAAAGTCTAATTCAATAAGTTTTTCCGGAGGCGAATTATGAAAAAGTTACTTTCATTTCTTACAATCATCGTTTTTATTTTATTCCTTATTCAAAGTTGTTCAGAAGAAAATCCGGTAGAACCACCGGATGGAAACGAAGTAAAAATACCAGAGACAACTAAATCAGTAGATAGTACTGATTATAAAACAAACCTTGTTAGTATCTCGTACGATAGTTTGACATTTACTTTTCAAAGCGGATTTACATCCGAATACAAACCTGCTGTAAACGATGTGCTGGTAATTCCGAATGGTTCCGGATTGCTTAGAAAAATTACTGATATTGATTCATCGGGAAGTACCGTAGTGCTTACTACAGAGCAAGCAACATTGGAAGATGCGATTGAAGAAGGGAATATATCCCTCAAACAAAATTTACAAAAAGCACAAATCAGCAAGGTAGATTATTATTATGAGGGCATTGAGTATAAAATCAATAAAGGGCAGGAATCTAATTTTGAATTTGATCTGGATATTATCTTATATGATCTAGACGGGAATCACAACACAACAAATGACCAGGTCAAGTTAGTCGGCAATTTTACTTTAGATGCTGATGTTGTATTTGAAGCCAGGATATCATCATTCAAATTACGAAATGCAAAAATAGGGTTGGAGGCAACTAACAGTGAAAGTCTTGAACTAATAGCACAACTGAATTATTCAATTACAAAAGAGATTACTTTAGCGACAGTTCATTTTTCACCGATATATTTTCAGTTAGGACCAATACCAGTTGTTATTGTTATCAAACTCGATATTAAAGCAGGAGGAAGCGGTTATGCAAACGCAACTCTGAATGTTGGCTTTGAAAATACGGTCTCTTTTGAAGCGGGAATAAGTTATGTAAGAGGACAAGGCTGGGATCCCTATAGTAATTTCAACAATCAATTTAATTATAATCCTCCGACGTTAACAGCTAATGCTGGTGCAAGAGTATTTGTAAAGCCAGAAATAAGTGTTGGTGTTTATGGTGTACTTGCTGGGTATGCAAATGCACAAGCTTACGGAGAAATTCTGGTTGACTTCTTTAATAATCCCTGGTGGGAGCTTTATGCAGGATTAGATTTTGGAGTTGGAGCCAGAGCAAAAATTTTGGGCATTGAAATATTCGATTTTGAAACGAATGTTTTTGAACTAAGATGGCTGCTTGCTCAGGGTAGTGGTAATTTGCTTGATCCATGTCCGGGACTTCCCTCAATTACTGATTCACGAGACGGGAAAGTTTACCATACTGTTTTAATTGGTAATCAATGCTGGTTAAGAGAAAATCTGAATATTGGAACAAGAATTAACGGTTCACAACTACAAACTAATAATAGTACAATTGAAAAGTATTGTTATAATGACAATTCTGCTAACTGCAATACATATGGTGGATTGTATCAATGGGATGAAGCGATGCAATATGTTACTACACAAGGAGCTAAAGGAATATGTCCTGCTGGCTGGCACATACCAACACTATCAGAATTTATGACATTAGGTTCAACCGTAGCTGGAGATGCAAACGCACTTAAAGCAGTTTTACAGGGAACAGGCAATGGCGCAGGAACAAATGCAAGTGGATTTACCGCATTATTGGCAGGTGACCGTTTTGACACTGGCTACTTTGAGAATTTAGCAGTCGATGCTTACTTCTGGAGCTCTCAACAGTATGATGCAACGGGTGCTGGCAATCTTAACCTCTATTACGATGATGATATTTTCTACCTGGGATTAAACGATGACAAGCAATACGGTTTTAGTGTGCGGTGCATAAAAGATTAATTAGGAATGAAAAATTTTGCTCTAAGTATATTTCTATTATTAGGTGTCAATTTTGCTTTTGCACAAATTATCACAGTTAGGATTGATAACCTTGTTGAGAAAAAAGTAGCCCTGGCTTCTCTCACAGGTGAAAAGATTTCATTTATTGATTCTGTTAATGTTCACCAAGATGGAACTTTTAGATTTGACTTAGAAGATAAACATTTTGGTTTCTTCCGTCTTACAGTTAAGAACAAAGCTTGGCTTGATTTCATTTACGACAATGAAGATGTAGAGATAGAAACAGATGCAAACAACATTCTTGATAGTCTTCAAGTCATTAAATCTGAATCAAATAAAATTTATTATGAGTTCATCAAGCTTAACAAAGGTTACAAAACTAAATCAGAACTGCTTCAGTTAATTCTTGCCCGTTATCCTCAAAATGACGACTATTATCTCACAACAAAAGAAAAACTAACTTGGGTTCAGGAAGCTTATCTTTATTTTGTGAATGTTACAGCACAGATAAATCCAAATTCTTTTATTGCAAGATATGTTCGATCTGCACAACTACCTGTAGCTGATGTTGAAATTCCTGCCGAAGAACAACTGACATATCTTAAAACTCATTCACTCGATAATGTAAATTTTTACGATGACGGATTGATTTACTCAGATGCTTTCACAAACAAGACTATTGAATATTTAACTTATTATCGAAATCCACAGTTGCCATTAGAGCTACTTGAAAAAGAATTTATGGCAGCAATAGATTCAATTCTTAATAAAGCAAAAGTTAACGAAATAGTTTATACTCATATTGTAGAATACCTGCTAGATGGATTTAAGAAATTCGGTTTTGATAATGTACTCAATTACATAGTCGAGAATTATGTTATTAAAGATGATCTGTGTCTGGATCAAAAACTAACCACGACACTTGAAAGAAGAATTCAGCAAGCGAAGATTTTCAAGGTCGGAAGTATTGTCCCAAATATCATTTTGCCTGATTCAACGAGCTCAATGATTGAGCTGAATAAAATAAATTCAGAAAAGATTTTAATAATATTCTACGCAAGCTGGTGTCCGCATTGCCAGACACTTCTCCCGCAAGTCTACAAACTATACAAAAACCAAAAAGAAAAAAAGTATGAAGTAGTTGCGGTATCGATTGATACAGCAAGAACAGATTGGTTGAACTTTATAAGAAAAAATAATCTTGACTGGATGAATGTCTCTGATCTTAAAGGATGGGATGGTCAAGCTGCTTCAGATTATTATTTATACGCAACACCGACGATGTTTTTAGTTGATAAGAAAATGAATTTAATTGGCATGTTAATGAATGTCGATGAAATAAAATCTTTCATTCAATAAACAGTAAAACTTTTTATTTCCTCCATATAAAATTCTTCACAACCCGTTCTGTCTAAACATCGCACTTAGAAACAATCACAGCCAAATATCAGAATGACCAAAATCAATTTTCTATAGAAAAATAACCTGTGTTTTTTTTGTTAAAAAAATCTTTTCCAGCTTTCAAAGATATCTTTTTCAGAGACACATAAACTGTATATGTCACTTGACTTATAGTTATTTTTATGACAATCTTAACAACACAGAATTATTTGTTAATACTTTAGCCCTAATAATTCTTAACAGTAAGCAAAAGTTCCGCATCTTCATTAATAAACCAACTATATTTAAGAATGCAACCCATAACAATTGAAGAATTAAAAAAAGTGATTGCTCTAAGCGATTTGCCTGATGAACATCTGCAATGGATTCTGGATAATTCGAGGAGCATAGAATATGAGGATGGTGAATTAGTTGCTAAAACCGGTGATCCGGCCGAATGGATGTTCTTCATTACAGAAGGCAGGATTGATTATTATAGGGATATAAATGGCAGGCTGGTGTTCTATCATTATTTTACAAATGATGCCGACTCGGGTGGAGTAACTGGTCTTCTTCCCTATTCGAGGATGAAAGTGTATGCGGGTAATTCAGTTGTTGTCGGGAAGCTTCGTGGAATCCAAATTCATAAGGATCATTTCCAGGAACTTGAACAGCTTAATCCTGACTTTATCCAACGACTTATCAGTTATATGACAGAACGTGCCAGATCTTTTGCGACAACACAAATGCAGCACGAAAAGGTAAGTGCATTGGGTAATCTTGCTGCCGGAATTGCTCACGAACTTAATAATCCCGCATCTGCAATCAACCGGATATCCTATGAATTAACTAATAGGTTATTTCTGAATATTGAGCTCACAGAAAAAATACTCCGACAAAATATCAACGCAAATCATATTAAACATCTCAGAGAAAAGATTGAGGCTAAGGAGATTACATCAAAGCAAAAACTGAGTGCATTGCAGCGAATGAAAAATGAGGACGGACTGATGGAATGGCTTGAAGCTAAGGGACTTCCAACTGATCAGCAGGTTGTTGAAACATTCATTGAAGCTGGCTTTAACTACGAAGACCTTGAGACCTTATCCAATAAAGTTCCAACTGATGAGCTAGTTCAAATTCTACTCTGGGTAGAAAATTTACTCAGCTCGCAAAGAATAATTAAAGATCTGGCAGAAGCTTCGACCCGCATATCAACTTTGGTTGGTGCAATCAAGAGCCACGTTCATATGGACAGAACGAATGAAAAGCAGCATACAGATATTCATAAAGATATCGAGAATACACTTACACTACTGGGGCACAAGCTTCGTGAAAAAAATATCAGTGTCAAAAAATCATTCTGCAAAAATCTAGAAAATGTCCCGGCATACATTGGAGAGCTTAACCAGGTTTGGACAAATATTATTGATAATGCAATTTATGCTTTGAATAAGGATGGAGAAATTACCATTGAAACAACTTGTGATACTAAAAATGTTTATGTGAAGATCATTGATAATGGTAGTGGCATCCCTGCTGAAATTCAATCAAGAATATTTGATCCTTTTTTTACTACGAAGACAGTTGGTGAAGGAACAGGTATCGGACTGGATCTTGTAAACAGAATCATCAAACATCACAGTGGTGAAATAAAAGTCCATTCAAAACCAGGCCGAACAGAATTTCATGTTTGTCTGCCTCTTACTGAGTAAAGGAAATCATATTAATGAAACTACCATTTATAATAATTGTGGATGACGACGAGCAGGTGCTTCGGGCAATTCAGCGCGATATTCGCCATAAGTATCATAATGATTACAGGACAAGTGCGACCGATTCAGCTATAGAAGCCCTTGAGCTGATAAAAGATTTAAAGCTGAAGAACGAAACAGTTGCGCTGTTTATTTCAGATCAGCGTATGCCTGAAATGGAAGGCACAGCATTTCTGGAAAAAACAAAAGAGATCTTTCCTGATGCAAAATCAGTTCTTCTAACTGCATACTCCGATACTGAAGTGGCGATAAAAGCTATAAACGATATTAAGCTCAATTACTATTTGTTGAAACCGTGGAATCCTCCTGAAGAAAAACTTTATCCTGTTGTGGATGATCTGTTAGACGAATGGCAGGCGCAGTACAAACCCGATCATGAAGGCATTCGCATTATAGGTTTTCAATGGTCGCCGAAATCTCATAGTCTAAAAGAATTTCTTTCAGGAAATTTAATCCCTTATTTATGGATGGATGTAGAGAACAATCCTGACGCTGAGAAATATCTTGTCAGTGCTGAAGTAAATAGGGAAAGTCTGCCATTAGTCGTGCTGAAGGATGGTACTTCAATGATTGATCCATCATTACCTCAACTGGCTCAGCGCATCGGACTTCAACAGGCTGCAACTCAAAAAATATATGATGTCCTGATTATTGGCGGCGGTCCGGCTGGACTAGCTGCTTCGGTATATGGTTCGTGCGAAGGACTGAAAACAATATTAATTGAAAAGAGCAATCCGGGCGGACAGGCAAGCAGCAGTGCACGGATTGAAAATTATTTGGGTTTTCCAACTGGCATTTCGGGAGCTGATCTTAGTCGTAGGGCGATAACACAAACTCTACGTTTCGGCACAGAAATTCTCACTCCCAAGACAGTAAAAAATATACGGTTGAAGGATGGATATAAAATTACTGAGATGACGGATGGTTCGGAGGTACACAGCAAATCAATAATCATTGCCACAGGTATTCAATATACACAGCTGGAAATTCCGGGTCTGGAAAAATTTACAGGAGCTGGGGTGTATTATGGCTCTGCTTCGGTAGAAGCACATGCTTGCAAGGATGAAATCGTTTATATCGTCGGTGGCGGAAATTCAGCCTGCCAGGCAGCGATGCATATAAGTAAATTTGCTAAAGAAGTAAATATTGTCATCAGACGAGACTCGATAAATAAAACTGCCGCAAGCTATCTAATTGAAAATATAAGCAAAACACCAAACATTAAAGTTCAAACGAGTACTGAAATCGTATCAGTTGAAGGCGATAATGTTTTAGAAAAAATTACTTTCAAAGATTCAAATTTAGGTGAAGAAAAAAGTGTGTCTGCAAAAGCACTATTTATATATATTGGAGCAAAACCCGGTACATCATGGTTGAACGATGTTGTTCTTAAAGATGAAAAGGGATTCATTATAACAGGAACTGATCTAATGAAAAAAAAATCATTTAATACTTTCTGGAAACTGGAAAGAAAACCATATTTGCCTGAAACAAGTGTACCTGGAATATTTGCTTCCGGTGATGTGCGGTCAACTGCATTGACAGGAATATCTTCAGCAGTAGGTGAAGGTGCAATGGCAATACGGTTCGTTCGCAAATATCTTGAAGAGAAGTAAACTTAGCTATAATCAAAAATTATCGCACCAAGAAAAGAACTATTTTATTCACAAATATTTATAAGGAGCTTGCTATGCAGAAATTTATGATCATTTCCCCACATACCCATGAAGAATGTACAATGGTAGTAAAACAGACTCTAGCGATTGGGTATCTCATTCATTTTTACTGGGGGTGTAAATCAGGAGACCATACTGGATATGCAATGATTGAAGCCAACAATGCTGATGAAGCTCTTCTTTCTATCCCGACGATGATAAGGAAAAAAGGTAAGGCAATAGGTTTGGTTCAGTTCGATCCGGAAAAGGTTAAAAACTGGTAAAACCAAAAAGATTATAAATTACCGGAAAGAAAACAATTCACTTAAAAAAATGTGCGGAGAAAAAAGGGACAATCCGCTATTCCTAAAAAGATTTGAATTTTAATTAAGAATAAAACTTTTTTGGGATGGTCTACAAAAAGTCTCCTTCTTTTTAAAACTTTATACTCTTCTGTCACTCTCATCTAGATTATTTTTAATAGAAAAGTGTTTAGTTAATGGGGATAAATAAACAGGGCAAAAAAAAAACCTATTCATCGCTAAGTGGGATTAAATAGGGTAGTAGTTGTTCCATAATTTTATTTTAACAACATCATTTTTTTAACTGATACAAATTTGTCAGCCCTCAGTTCATAAATATAAATTCCGGTTGCAACTTTACTTGCATTCCATTGATACTGATATTTTCCAGCTGTCAATGCAGTGTTCACTAACTCTGCCACCTTCTCTCCCAATGCATTGTAGATAGATAGCTTCGCATTACTTACATCTTCCGGCAATGAGAACTTTATCACCGTGATTGGGTTGAATGGATTCGGATAGTTCTGCATAAGTGCAAAGTAATTGGGAACAAAGATCCTATTATTTTCATTTTCAACTTCTACAATAAGGATGTTTGATTCAATCCATTGTGGATCACCCGGATCGGGATTGGGTGAATTACCAAGTGTTGCGTTATTTGCAAAGTAAGATAAATCTTCTGAAGTTTGTCCGGCACCTTCATCCAGTCTCCAATATCCAATGAGTCCACTATCGGGCGATGAATAATATTCTGAAGAAAGCATAATATTCATAGTACTTTGAATTTGTGATTGAGTGCGAGCAACATCCCAAATTCTTACTTCATCTATTTTCCCATTAAAAACTCTTCCTGGAAATCCGGGTGACTCACCTATAAATAAATTTTCACTTACAGCATTAGCTATACTTAATCCGGGACGGTTAGCTTCTGCTGTAACTGCTCCATCGACATAAATTTTCATATTTATACCATCGTAAGTCGCAGCAATGTGGTGCCAGTTATTTAATTGAACTGAATTAGCCGGAGAATTAATTTCCTGCCAGGTTCCTGTTCCAAGATTAAAATTAATAATTCCATTACCACCACAACGAATCATATATCCCGCATCAATTCCGCCCTGATCTTTAACAATAACACTTCCGGCAAATGGTTGACTTTTAAATTCAGTAACATTTATCCATGCTTCAAGTGAGATTGTATTTCCTGTAATCTGTAATGAACTTCCGTTTCCGCAATCCAGAAGATCATCTATTCCATCAAACTGAAGTGCAAAGCCACTCGTATCTGCAATTGAAGCTCCGGTAGTAAAACTCCAGACATTTCCTTCCGTGGTGTAATACTGATTCTTTGAATCAATGCGCCAGAAATAAGTTGTGTTTGCGTCAAGCAATTGAGAATGAAAATAATTTGTTGAGACATTGGTTAGAAATGGTGGGGGATTAGTCAAACCAAGATATACATCACTGGATGTTGCCCCGTTACCTGGTGTCCATTCAAGTGTTACATTTCTTACTACTGAAGAATCACCATTCTCTGGTGATGGATTGGAAGCTATTCCCGGAGGAGAAAACCATTCGAAAGAAGTTTCAGCATATGAAGATTCGCCAAACTCACGACCGATACTTTGCACGTAAATTATTACTGAACTATCTCCCTGCTCATATTTAATGAATGGTACAAAGTAAGCGTTATTAGAAGTTCCGCCAAGATAAGTCAAAGAATTATCCTGATTCTTTCTGAAGATGTTATAGTAATAGTTTTCACTGGTTGAATGATCCCAGCGTAGCCTTAGAGTTACAAATCCGGATTCATCAACTTTGTTTTCAACATATAGATTTGTTGGCGGATTAGGCACATCAATAGTACCGCTATAAATTCTTAATCTTCCTAATTTAATTTCGTAACCACTTCCAAAACCACCTTCGAAGAAAAGTGCAATGACTGCGATTCTTTGGCCATTGAAAGCACTGAGGTCAATAGTTTTTAAATCCCAGTCAACTGTAGTTGTACTTCCAACATCAAAATAAGTAAAAGAGGATGGGTCATTATAAAAAGCTAAACCGACTTTCATATTTGTTGAACCAACATTTCCGGTTTTAAATGAAATATCAAGTTTTGTGTCTGAGGAAATAAGACAATTCGATTTGTATAATTTTATAAGATTATCGCTGGTTAAATTTCCTGAGATTTTTAAACAATTACCTCCGTAATAGGCATCTGTAAAGTCAAACTCCGGAGTTAGTCTGGTTCCACTGCTTTGAACAATCCACCTCCAGGTTGGAAGAACATCCTGCAGCGATAAATTATTCCAGCCATCAGCAGATAATTCTGGGTAAGATAATTTTTCTCCGTTGACATAAAAATCATATCCCTGTCCTGTACAAAAATTTGTGGCAAATGGAATTTCTATTATCGGAGTGAAGGCAGGAATGTAGTTTGCAATGCCTTTCCAGTTGTTTGTTGTTGTTGTGTTGCTTGGATCGTGATTCCAGCCAACCCAGAAAATACTTGACTTGTTATAATAGTTTGCAAGGTTGGTGGAAGAATTATAACACCAGTCTGGTCTGTAAATTCCCAGAGAAGTAACGTGCGGAAGGTTATTTGGAAATAAAGCTGACCAGGTTATACTGCTGTTATATCCATTAGCTTCAACATCAATTCCAGCAAACAATTCGAACTCACTTCTATTTAAACTTTGTGCAAGAGTTCTTGAATTATTTAATCCGGCTGCATTCCACCAAAAGTTGAGGAATATAGTTTCAGATACGAGAGTATCACCCCACTGAAAATACCAATCATTTAAACTATTTAGTTGATTTTGCCAGCTGACATTTCCGTTTTCAGTCATAGCATCGTACCATTCAATTTCAAGGTCAGAATTTTTCTGAAAGTAAATCATAAAATCTCTCATATTAGTAGCAGTCTGTGAATTCCCTCCTGCAGTTTCCTGGTTGATAAACCAGCCGTCAAAACCATAATATTCAGCAACTTCAATAAGTTTATCAGCTACAGGAAAAGTATTTCCATTTTTTTGTAGAAAATCATTCACCCATTGAAACTGGCCGCCATAAGCTATTGGAGGAAAAAAAACATTTCCAAGAACTTTAACACCATTCCTGTGTGCAGCATCAATGATTGTGGCATTGGGTGCGAGTATTAATCCTTCGCCGGCAGAGCCGCCCCAAAAAACTAATTGATCAACATATTGCCAGTAGCTGAATGTGTAATAATTAATATTTAACGATCCCTGTGAAGGATTATCACTTGTTGGTGCAAAAGCTGATAATGGATTTACTTTCGCTTCATTCACTCTTGCATTCGGATTTACAACAGTTATGCTGTCAACATATTTATTTTTTAACGGTACACCGGAACGATTGTATGGAGCATCAGGATCAATGGATGGAGACCAGTTCAATATTTCCAGAGGAAACCAGTATGAAGCAAACGGTTGATCGGAAGAGTAAAAGTTGGCTTCATTGTTTCCCGAATAATTTATTGGTTCAATCTGTGCGTTAATATCACTAAGAAATATTTCGCAGAGGAAATATGTTAATGCAAGTATTTGAAGAAATTTTGACAGGCTCATAGTTACACCAAGTATATTTATTTAATGAAAAAATATACTGATTCATTTCGATTAGAAAAAAAATAGAAATAATTTGTTGGGTAATGAAAATTATTCTCTCTCAGGTGATAATAATGTCCTTTAAATAATTTTAGATAAATTACATTCCACATTATATAGTTGTTTATAAAATGAAAGAAGAAATAACCTTCATACTAAATAACGACTTTGTTTCCGTAAATATTGATTCTGCAATTGTGCTTCTGGATTTTATAAGGAAGCAAAAACATTTAACAGGAACGAAAGAAGGTTGTAAAGAAGGTGACTGCGGTGCTTGTACTGTTTTAATCTGTAATCTTCAAAATGGCAAACTTGGCTATCAAACCGTTAATTCCTGCCTGCTTCCATTAGGGAATGTTAACAATACTCACATAGTTACTATCGAAGGTTTAAATTCGAATAATCTTTCTAACATCCAAACTGAGTTTATAAAAGAAGGTGCATCTCAGTGTGGATTCTGCACTCCCGGATTTATTGTGTCACTTTCGGGTTACTTAATCAACAATCAAGTTTATGATACAGATGCAGCTTTAAATGCCATTGCCGGAAATATCTGCCGCTGTACAGGTTATATTTCTGTTAAGAGAGCAATAAATAATGTGCTGAATAAATTGAAATCAACTAATCACAATGACTCAGATAGAATTTCATTTCTGATAGAAAATGGTATCCTGCCCGATTATTTTTCTACTGTTGCAGAACGATTAATAAAACTAAAAACCGAAAAATCATATGGACAACACAATGGAGCGAAATATATTATTGCCGGTGGTACGGATCTGTATGTTCAGAAACCGGATGAACTTTTAGAGCAGGAGATAATTTTTATAAAAAATAAAAAGCTGTCTTATATCAACGTTGATGGCAATATTTGTTCAGTTGGTGCAACTGCTACTTTTGAAATGATTAACAACTCTAAAATTTTTCAAAACCACTTTCCACGATTAAAAAACTATTTTGATTTAATTGCATCTTTACCAATCAGGAATAGTGCTACTGTTGGAGGAAACATTATTAATGCTTCACCGATTGGTGATTTGACAATATTCTTCCTGGCATTAAATGCTTCTGTTGTTTTAAGTAATGGTGTTAAGAAAAGAAAGATAATATTGAAAGATTTTTATAAAGGTTACAAGCAGCTAAATATAAATAATGATGAATTTCTTGAATTTGTTGAATTTCAATTACCCTCAAGAGATTCACGCTTTAATTTTGAAAAAGTATCAAAGCGAACGCATCTTGATATCGCAAGTGTAAATTCAGCAATGTGTATTGAGACAAATAACGATATAATTTCAAGAATTCACATCTCTGCTGGCGGTGTTGCCCCAATTCCTCTTTATCTGGAAAACACTTCAAGATTTTTGCTTGGGAAAAAAATTACAAAGGACACATTGTTTGAGTCGCTTCCAGTTATTCAATCAGAAATATCTCCGATTAATGATATAAGAGGCAGTGCGGAGTATAAGCGATTATTATTAAATCAATTATATAAAGCTCATTTTATTGAACTTTTTCCTGAACTGATTAATGTTGAAGAATTGATATGAGAAAAACAGATATTGAAAAACACGTACGCGGCGAATCACAATTTATTGATGACATAAATGTTCCCGAAGGAACACTTTATGCTGCTGCGTTTGATTCGAAGATTGCTCACGGGGAAATTTTAAATATTAATGTTGATGAAGCAAAATCAATTTTTGGTGTTAGAGCTATTCTTACCTCGAAAGATATTCCAGGTATTAATCAGGTTGGTGGAATTATTCCAGACGAAACTCTCTTTGCAGAAGGTGAAGTTCATTTTGTTGGTGAACCAATTGGAATTGTCGTTGCCGATTCTTATGATATCGCAAGAAAAGCAGTTAATAAAATCAAGATTGATTACGAAAAATTACCAGCCGTTTTTGATCCACGGGAAGCATTTGAAAAAGGTGAGTTAATAATGCCGCCGCGAATATTTTCTTTTGGTAATGTTGATGAAATCTGGGATAAATGTGATATTATTGTAGAAGGCAAAGTTGAAACCGGAGGTCAGGAACATATCTATCTGGAAACTCAGGGTTCTGTTGCAATTCCGGAAGAAGGCGGAAAGATTAAGCTAATTTCTGCAACACAAAGCCCGACAACAGTTCAAAGAACCGTCGCTAGAATTCTTGGTGTGGAAATGAATAACATCGAAGTAGATGTTTTGAGATTAGGCGGTGCGTTTGGCGGTAAAGAAGATCAGGCAACGCACTGGGCTGCAATGGCTGCACTTGCTGCACATAAGTTAAACAAGCCAGTAAAACTTGTTCTCAGCCGTATGGATGATATTAGAATGACTGGCAAGCGGCATCCATACTCATCAGACTATAAAATCGGTTTAACATCTGAAGGAAAAATTTTAGCGTTCGAGGCAACTTACTTTCAAAACGCTGGTGCGTTTGCTGATCTTTCTCCTGCAATACTTGATAGAACGTTATTTCATGCTACAAATAGCTATTACATTCCGAATGTAAAGACAACCGGAATTAGCTGTAAAACAAATTTACCTCCAAACACTGCGTTCAGAGGATTTGGCGGTCCGCAAGGAAAATTTGTTATCGAGGCAGCTATTTATAAAGCTGCTGAAAAAATGGGAATGGATGCTTCTGAGATTCAAAGAAAAAATTTGCTGAAAGATGACAAGACTTTTTATTACGGTCAGCTAGTAGAAAACAGTTACGCTGAGAAATGCTGGACCAAGGCCGAAGAGAAATATGATCTTAAAAAATTAAAACAAGAAGTAGAAGATTTTAACAGAAAGAATTATCAATTCAAAAAAGGCATTGCTGTTATGCCGATATGTTTTGGCATTTCTTTCACAAACACTTTCCTTAATCAAGCGAGTGCACTTGTCCATGTTTATACCGATGGCAGCATTGGAGTCAGTACAGCAGCAGTTGAAATGGGGCAGGGTGTAAATGAGAAAATTAAAATAGTAGTCTCAAGAACATTCTCTGTTTCGCAGGAAAGAATCAGGATTGAAACTACAAACACTACACGGGTAGCCAACACATCAGCAACTGCGGCAAGCAGCGGTGCTGATCTAAATGGCAATGCAGCAATTCTTGCTTGCAAAAATATTCTCGATAGATTATTAAAAGTTGCGGCAGAGGAGTTGAAAGTATCTGACACAAGTGAATTAGAAATAAGAAATGAAGTGCTTTATAATCAAGGAATAAAAACAAATTTAATTTGGGATGAATTAATTAAACTTGCCTATATAAAAAGAATAAATCTTTCTTCACAGGCATCATACGCAACACCAAACATCAATTTTGATAGAGAAAAAAATACAGGAAGCCCATTTGCATATCACGTTTATGGGACCGGAATTACAACCGTTACTGTAGATTGTCTTCGTGGTACTTATACAATCGATTCGGTAAAAGTTGTTCATGACTTTGGGAAAAGTCTAAATCCTGTTATTGATATTGGTCAGGTTGAAGGAGGAATCGCTCAGGGAATTGGCTGGCTGACAGTTGAAGAAGTAAGTCATTCGGATGAAGGTAAATTGTTATCAAATAGTTTATCTACTTATAAAATTCCTGATATTTATTCTGCTGCAAAAGAAGTTGAAGTATCCTTTTTAGAAGATACAGAAAATCAGTACGGACCATTTAATTCAAAAGCCATCGGTGAACCGCCATTGATGTATGGTATAAGTGCTTACTTTGCCATATTAAATGCGATGAAAGCATTCAGACCTGAAAAGGATTTTGAGATTTCCGCTCCTTTAACACCGGAAAAGGTATTAATGAATCTTTACAATTAAGTTGATAAAGCGATAACTGCTTGATCAATATTTAATCCTATAAAATTTATGAATGAAGCAACACTCTGGAATTTTGTATTACAAACAATCAGCTCAGATAAAAAAGCTGTGCTGCTTGTTGTTGCTGAATCATCTAATTCTTCTCCCGGAAGACAGGGATTTAAAATGGTTATTACTCAAGATGCGGAACAGTCTGGAACTATCGGCGGGGGAATAATGGAAAAGGATATGGTCGATTATTCACTTGATCTTCTTTTTGGAAATGAATTCAGGCTAATTAAGAAACTTCACCACACTGATAAAACTAA
>JACZKK010000166.1 GCA_014860115.1 Ignavibacteriaceae bacterium | reverse complement strand
AGAAAATTTAATTAGTACAAATGAACCAGAAGCAGATAATTGCATTGGTATATCTGTCTGTCAGGTAAACAATCCAAGTATTTTAGGTAATACAATGGATGTTGATGAAGTAGTATCGAATCCCGGCCCTGGAATTTCTTTAGTTTCTTGTAATAATGGTGAAATCCGAAGGAACACAATTCAAAATCATCTTCACGGAATCGAAATTGGTAGTTCTTCACCAAACCTGGCAGAGAACACAATTATGAATAATATATACTCAGGTCTATATGTTAGTGCGGGTTCATTCCCCAACTTAAGCGAAACTACATCAGGTGAATATACTTATCCGCTGACAGGTTATAACATCATAAGAGAAAATGGGTGTTCCGGAAATATTAATGCTGAAATTTATTTTGACCACGCAGGTGCTAATCTTCATCTGGGATGTAACACGGTTGCTGATGACAGAGAGAATTCAGGCGAGTGTGATTATACTCTGCTATTGGACGGAATTTATGCAGAAGGCGAGATAGTAGCAGAAGAAAATTACTGGGGAAATCATCCTGTGTATGGTCACGATCCTTCGGAACGATTCGGTAATGAAATTTCAGTCATTTATGATCCTTACCTTGAATACCCCTGTACATTCTTTCGAGGTGAAGAATTTCTGGTATTAAAGACTAGTGAAGGAGTAGTCATCGACACAGTTTACTCAAGCGGAATTGCTCCAACTAACTTAACTGACCTTGTATCCCGCTATAAAACTGCAAATGTATATTATTATAACAATCAATACTTACAGGCAAAACAGGAATATGAAGGAATCATTCAGAATTATGGAGTCAACAAAGAAAGCATTCAGGCTTACAACCGTTTACATACAATTGCCAGCTTAACAAATAGTTTTCCGGCTGCATTTAATCAATTAAAAGATTTCTATTTACAGCAAGCAGCAAATCAAACTGATAGTTTGATGATTGGGACATTAAAACATTTAAGCGACTTATGTTTGGTTTCAGCAGAAGAATATTTACCAGCAATAAATAACTTTGATGAAATAGCACAGCAAAATCCGAATACAGATATTGCCCTATATAGGCAGATTGATGCACTTACTACCGCTCTCTTGCTTCCGCAGGACAGCAGTTTGAACAAAGGATTATTAGGTAAATATAGCGTCAACAGTCTATCTGATTACACGAGCAAGTTGAGTGAGCTACTAAAAACCAGAGGTAAAAGCGGATTAAAGTCAAACGAAGAAATTGTTCCAACAGAATTTACTTTGTACCAGAACTATCCGAATCCTTTCAATCCAACAACTACAATAAAGTATGATCTTCCGTTTGCTTCTGATGTTTCACTTGTCATCTACGACATACTTGGAAGAAAAGTAAAAGAGTTGGTAAACACCAAACAACAAGCAGGCAGGTATGAAGTTCAGTTTGATGCTTCAAATCTTGCGAGTGGGGTTTATATATACCGGCTTATAACTGAAAAATATTTGAACTCCAAGAAGATGATCCTCCTTCGATAGATCTTCGGAGAAAAGTTTTGTTAAGGTAATTAAAAGTATCGTACAAATTTATAAAGCCACAATCAAGCGGCTTTTTTTTCGATCTAATCGTTCCAGCTCTTCCTCATCTCAAATTGTTTATCAAACCGGCTTACTCTATATTTGAAAGCAAAAAAAAACCAAATGTCCCGCGGTAAAAAAGTAAAATTCATATTCATAACAGGTGGCGTAGTTTCCTCCTTGGGAAAGGGAATAACTGCCTCCTCACTCGGTCTCCTGCTCAAGCAGCGAGGCTTCAGTGTTACCATCCAAAAATTCGATCCTTATATTAATGTAGATCCTGGAACTATGAGTCCATTCCAGCATGGCGAAGTTTATGTTACAGATGATGGAGCTGAAACTGATCTTGATCTCGGTCATTACGAAAGATTTCTTGATGTGAATATGACTCGTGCTAATAACACAACTACGGGCCAGGTTTACAATGAAGTAATCACAAAGGAACGAAGAGGGGATTATCTTGGTGCAACTGTTCAGGTGATTCCTCATATCACAGATGAAATTAAAAGAAAATTAGTCCGCCTAAGTGAACTTGGAGAATACGAAATAATTCTTACGGAAATCGGTGGAACAGTTGGCGACATCGAGAGTTTACCATTCATTGAAGCCATGAGACAGCATATGCTTGAATTTGGCAGAGCTAATTCGATGGTAATTCATGTTACTCTTGTTCCATATATTGCATCTGCAGGCGAAGTAAAAACAAAACCAACTCAACACAGCGTAAAGAACCTTTTAGAGCTTGGAATTCAACCTGACGTATTGATTTGCCGATCAGAAAAAAAACTTGCAAAAGAGATTCGTGAAAAAATTGCCCTTTTCTGTAATGTTGATTCTAAAGCTGTTATTTCAGCGTACGATGTTCACTCAATTTACGAAGTGCCGCTTGTGCTTCACAAAGAAAAACTTGACTTACTCGTTACCAGCCGTCTTCATTTACCAGAAAGAAAAATTAAACTCGATGAGTGGGAAAATTTTGTTGATGGAATTAGAAATCCTAAGCGTGAAGTTGAAATTGCAGTTTGTGGAAAGTACATAACTCACCTCGACGCGTATAAAAGTATTATGGAAGCTTTTATTCATGCTGGTGCTGAGAATCAGGTTAAGGTAAAGATGAAACCGGTAAATGCAGAAGATTGTGAGACGGAAAAATTTGAAGAATTATTAAAAGGTGTATCCGGTGTTCTTGTTCCGGGTGGTTTTGGTGAAAGAGGGATTGAAGGAAAGATAAAGGCAATTCAATACGCAAGAGAGAATAATATTCCTTTCTTTGGAATTTGTCTTGGGCTGCAGTGTGCTGTGGTTGAGTTTGCCCGCAATGTTTGCGGGATGAAAAATGCAAACAGTTCTGAGTTCAAAAAAACAAAATATAACGTGATTGATTTGATGCCTGACCAGAAGGATATAAAGGAAATGGGTGCTTCTATGCGGCTTGGAGCTTATCCTTGCGTTATTCAGGATAAAACAAAATCCCATGAAGCATATAAAACAAACTACATCTCAGAACGGCATCGTCATCGATACGAAGTAAATAATAAGTTCAGAAGGAAGCTGGTTGATAATGGACTTATACTCAGCGGCTTATCTCCTGATAAAGAGCTTGTTGAAATGATTGAACTTAAAGATCACCCTTGGTTTGTGGCCTGCCAGTTTCATCCTGAATTAAAATCGAGAGCAACCAACGCGCATCCATTATTCCGGGAGTTTGTGAAAGCTTCAGTGGAACACTCGATTGAAAAAAATGGAAATTGAAGTCTAAAGTATTTGTAATATTTATTTTCTCCTATCTAAATTAAAATGATGCTTTTAAATCCTTTCGAAAGACTATTTACGAGGATTTTACCTATTGCTATCCTGATAGTCATCTGTCTCTTCAATACTTCGTATGCACAAACAAATATAAAATTTAAAATAACTTCAGCACTGGAAGCATTATACAACTTTAATTTTAAGTCGTCAGAAAAATCATTTGATAACATCATCAAGAGATATCCCGAACATCCTGCTGGCTATTATTACAAAGCAATAAGCCATTTATGGTTCTATCTTGATAGTAAAAATGATATTGACTTGACGAACTTCATTTCTTTAACTGATACAGCAATTCTAAAAGCCGAAGAAATTTTTAAAAATGATTCCTCTGATGTATTCAGTTTATACATTCTCGGATCAGCTTACGCTAACAGAACTTTCGCGTTTACAAGAGATGAAAGTTATTTTGATGCTGTAATAGCTGCAAGAAAGTTTCATTCCTGCTTCGATGAACTTTTGACTCAAGATAGTTTATATTATGATGCATATACAGGGAAAGGTCTATTTAATTTCGCCATCTCTCAGGCACCACAGACCTGGTCATGGGCGATTAACCTAGCTGGAATGACAGGTGATAAAAAGATTGGATTAACCAATCTTGAAATTGCATCCAAGAAGGGAAAGCTATCCAAGGTAGATGCTCAGTTTTATCTGTCTCAGATATACTCTGAATTTCTTTTAAAGTATCAACCAGCAAAAAGAATGTTGAATGATTTAACCTTCAGATATCCAAAAAATTTACTCTTTAAATTTGCATTAGCAAACTTGCAGATAAAAACCTTTGATTTGAACAGCGCATCCAGGAACTACAAAGCAGTTTATACATCGAGGGATACTAATTTTATTCAACTCAAAAACTATGCGGGCATGGCATTGGGTGACATATTGTATTATCAGGGTGATTATGGTGATGCCAGAAGTTATTATGTAAAATTTCTGGAACAGTCAACCGATCCTCACTTCAAAGGGATTACGGCACTTAAAATTGGATTGAGTTATCTCTTTGAGGGAGATTCTCTTTCTGCGGTAATGTATTTTGATAAAACTGATGAAGGAAATGATGACCTGGACGATGATGAATTTGCGAGGAAGAAAGGTGAAATATACTTAAATCAGCTGCCGGGTGCCGATGAGTTAAAACTTATTCGCATAAAGAATAAAATACAATCCGGAAAGTTTAATGCAGCTATAGATTCGCTAGAAAAATTTGTTGAACAAACACTTTCAGATACTTTAAGAGCAGAAGCAATTCTTAGCTTAAGTGATGCGTATTTTCATCTTGGAAAATATAAGAGATCACTCGAGTACGCGGTTGCAGTATTTAATTTTGATTACTATGAACTCTGGGTGAAGCCATTTGCTTGCTACTTCGCCGCAAGAGCAAGCAATGAGTTGAAGAATATTACGGATGCAGAATTTTTCATCGGCTATGCAAGCAACTTTAAAAATTATTTTTATGAAAATAAGCTTACAGACAGACTGAGTTTCCTTTCCTTTTTACTTACAGAAAAAAGATGAGCAAAGCTCGGACTTATTTGATAAATTAAATGTCTTTAAGTAGTTTTGGCCAAATAATTTAACAGGAATGTGTTAGCAGTTGCGGTCTTTGTTTCGGGTCGGGGTTCAAACCTGCGAGTTATACTCGATTCACCAGCACTTAAAAATTTAATTCAAGTTAAGGCTGTTGTTGGTGACAAATTATACTGTCCTGCATTCGATATAGCTAAAAATTTTTCGATCCCGGTTTATAATGTTGGTAAGAAGGAAGGATTTATTTCTTTTGATGATCTTGAAATTATTCTCAAAGATTTTAAAGTTGATTTGATTGTTCTTGCTGGATTCCTGAAATTAATTCCAGCGAATTTTGTAAGAGCATTTCACAACAAGATGATAAATATTCATCCTGCTCTTTTACCATCGTACGGTGGTCCTGGCATGTACGGATCGAATATTCATCGGGCAGTGTTTGAATCATCTGCCCAGGTCTCAGGTGCTTCGGTTCATTTTGTGGATGAAACTTACGACACAGGCAGAATTATTGCCCAGAAATGTGTAGATATTTCTGGCGTACAATCACCAGAGGAAATAGCCGAACGTGTCCTTAGTATTGAACACCAACTCTTGCCTTATGTCATTGAGAAAATAGCCCTTGGCAAAGTCTTTGTTGAGAATAATAGGATAAGAGTCGAGACTTAATTTTTATTCACCCAAACCTCATATGATGCATTGAAAAAATTAGCACTAATCAGCGTTTTTGATAAAACAGGGATAATTGAATTCGCAAAAGGATTAAAAGAATGCGGGTTCGATATAATTGCTACCGGTAATAGTTTCAGACTTCTTACAGAAAGTGGTATTCAAGTTACTGAAATAAGAGACTTGACTGGCTTCCCCGAGATCTTCCACGGCAGAGTAAAAACTCTTCATCCCAAAATCAGCGGTGGAATCCTGATGAGAGTAGATAATCCATCTGACCTGAAGGAAGCTGAAGAAAATGGCATTGCCCCCATTGAAGTTGTTTGTGTCAATCTGTATCCATTCAAAGAAGTTGCGAAAAAGCCTGATGCTGATATTGACATGTTAATCGAGAACATTGACATTGGTGGTCCCACAATGATCAGAGCTGCTGCAAAAAATAATAAGTTTGTTTCTGTCATAACAAACCCACATCAATATGTTCCCTTTCTTGAAGAGTTAAAAGCAGGGAATATTAGTCTCGAAACAAAAAAGAAATTAGCAATTGCTGCATTCGCTCACACAGCGGATTATGATTCTTATATTGTGAATACACTTCAGCAGAAAATGAACGTAAATTCAAATTATTTTAACAGAAGTTTCAAGCTCGCTTCTTCACTTCGCTATGGCGAGAATCCTCACCAGCAGGCTGGTGTTTACGGTGAATTTTACGATAACTTTGAGTTCATCCACGGTAAAGAACTTTCCTATAATAATATTTTAGATTTGGTCTCAGCAGTTGAATTAGTTGAAAGCCTCGGAGAAAATTCTTGCAGCATCATTAAGCATAATAATCCTGCAGGTGCTGCAATCGGTAAAGATTCATTCGATGCTTATGTAAAGGCGCTTAAATGCGATCCTGTGTCTTCTTTCGGTGGGATTGTTGCTTTCACTTCTATCGTTGATGAAAAGCTTGCTGAGAAATTGAATGAAATTTTTCTTGAGGTTGTTTGCGCGCCTGAGTTTACGGATGGAGCGATATCAATATTAAAAAAGAAAAAAGACAGGAGACTTCTCATTCAGAAAAAATCAATCCTTACAGAGAATGAAAGCTTCAGGTCAATACCGGGTGGTGCAATTGTTCAGGATACCGATTTGATGGATTTAGATGATTCGAAACTTAAAACTGTTACAGATAAAAAACCTTCTGCAGCAGAGTTGGAAGATTTAAAGTTTGCCTGGAAAATTGCAAAATATACAAAGTCAAATGCAATTGTTTTTGTAAAAGATAAAGCTACTCTTGGTGTTGGAGCAGGACAGATGTCAAGAATTGATTCGGCTAAAATTGCAAAGATGAAAGCTGAAGAGCATGGCCTTGACCTGAAAGGATCAGTAGCAGCTTCTGATGCATTTTTTCCTTTTGCAGATGGTTTAATTGAAATTGTAAATTGTGGTGCCGTCTCTGTAATTCAACCCGGCGGATCAGTCAGAGACCAGAAAGTAATTGATGCTGCCAACCAGAGAAATATCTCAATGGTTTTTACAGGAATAAGGCACTTTAAACATTAAGAGGATATATGGGCATTTTTGATTTTTTTTCTACAGACATTGCTATTGATCTTGGTACAGCCAACACACTCATCTATGTTAAAGGCAAAGGAATTGTACTAAATGAACCATCCATTGTTGCATTTGACAGAAGCACAAAGAGAATTATCGCACTGGGTAACAAAGCAAAAGAAATGCAGGGCAGGGAACACAAAGAGATTAAAGTGACTCGTCCCATGAGAGATGGTGTGATAGCGGATTTTGAAATTGCGGAAGGAATGATACGAGCATTCATTAAAAGGGTGAAAGCTGGTGCATTGAGCAGCAGAAGAATTGTTGTAGCAGTACCGAGTGGTGTGACTGAAGTAGAAAAAAGAGCAGTAAGAGACAGTGCCGAACATGCAGGTGCAAAAGAAGTTCACCTTGTTGCTGAACCAATGGCTGCTGCAATTGGTATTGGGATTGACGTTCATGCTCCCGTTGGAAATATGATTATAGACATCGGTGGAGGTACTACTGAAATTGCTGTAATTGCTTTATCTGGTATTGTCAATGAAGAATCAATAAGAATTGCTGGCGATGAAATGAACTACGCAATCATGCAATTCTTTAAAAGAAATCATAATATTTTAATTGGAGAAAGAACTGCTGAAGCAATTAAATGTGAAGTTGGTTCGGCTGTTCCATTGAAGGAAGAAATTACAATCCAGGTTAAAGGAAGAGACCTTGTTGGTGGAATTCCTAAAACAACTGAGGTCAGTTCAGTTGAGATTCGCGAAGCTTTAAATGAAGCAATCACTCAAATCGTAAACACAGTAAGGCAAACGCTTGAGCGTACACCTCCTGAATTGTCAGCAGACATTCTGGATAGAGGAGTGATGTTAACTGGTGGTGGAGCTTTATTGAAAGGACTTGATGAAAGAATAAAAATGGAAACTAATTTGCCGGTTCATATTGCAGATGATCCATTAACAGCGGTTGCGAGAGGAGCCGGAAAGATTATTGAAAACCTTAACGAATATTCAAAGGTTCTTATTCGCAATAGAAGATATTAATGTTCAAGCTGCTTTCAAATGTTTGGAATCAATTCAGAGAATATCTGGTTCTTGTTTCGTTAGTCATCATCAGCCTTTCACTTCTTACTCAAAATAATAATCCACAGGTACAAAACGTCAGAGCTGTGGCATTTGGAAGTTTTGCTACGGTTACTTCAGTTTTCTATGACTTGTTCAATATAACCCAGCTAAAAAATGATAACCAGGTTTTAAGAAAATTAAATGCTGAAATGATGATACATCTTAGCATGCTAAGAGAACAAGGTATTCTGAACAGAGAACTTAAAGGAATGCTTGAAATCAAAGACACTACATCATTACCTCTTCTACCTGCAACGATTGTTTCAAAGTCACTTTCTATAACTCAGAATACAATAACTATTAACGCTGGAATTAAAGAAGGAATAAAACCCGGTATGCCTGTGCTCAGTTATCGCGGGCTTGTCGGAATTATTCAAACCTGTTCAGAAAATTTTTCTATTGCCCGAACTATAAAAAACGTAGATTTGAAGCTGACAGTCAAAAATGAAAACAAACGACTGAATGGAATAATGAAATGGGATGGCGAGAAATTGGTAATAGTTGACGTTCCAAGAACCTTCGATTTTGATGTGGGGGATAGAATAGTAACTTCCGAGATCAGTTCAATAATTCCTATTCCAATTCCGGTTGGAATCGTTTCAAATATTGAAGAAGATAAAACCGGATTGTTGAACCTTATTCACATTAAGCCCTTTGAGGAAGTTCTTAGTGTTGAAAATGTTTTTATTTTGATGTTGGTGGAGAATACAGAAAAAAATAATCTTGAACTTAATTTTTACAACAGGTGATGAAGCTTAAATATTTCACACCCCTAATTGTTTTCATTCCTGTAGTATTAATTCAGCTTACAGTAATTCCATTCATTTCGATTCAAGGAGTTGTTCCAAATCTTTTATTGATCGCAGTCGTATATTTTTCAATTTCAAATGGGCAAATATTTGGAACAGTCACCGGCGCTTCATACGGTTTGCTGTTTGACCTGATCTCAGGAAATCTGGTAGGCAGCAATATGTTATCTAATACTGTTGCTGGTTTTATAGCCGGCTATTTTTCTGGTGAAACAAAGCGAGAGAAATATCTTTATACTTATTCATTTACACTTGTAGTATTCATGAGTGCGCTTATTAATGCAATGATTTTTTCTTTTTTTTCAGTGATGGATTTTAATACAAATTTTTTACAGGCTTTGTTTAACCATGCGTTATTGCCTTCAATATATACTTCGATTGTAAGTATTTTAGTGGTAATTATTCCTTATAAAAGGGCTTTCGATTGAAGACTGAAAAATTCGGTTCATTAAAACGAAGAGCTATAATTTATGCTTTGATTATCGGAACTGTGATAGTTCTTGCGGGAAGACTATTTCAAATGCAAATTCTGCAGAGAATAGAATACGATATGAAGGCAACCGATAATAGCATAAAAAGTATAGAACTTCAGCCGCTTCGTGGAATATTTTATGATAGAAATTATAAAGTATTAGTAAGTAATGTACCCGCGTATACTATAAGAGTTACGCCCGCTTATTACGACACCAGCCTAAATAAAATTCTTGAGACAGTCATTGGTACTGAACCTGGTTATATTAAAAATCTCTTGCAAAAAAACAGAATCTACTCCAAATTTCTCCCGGTAAAAGTAAGAAGGGGAGTTGACTTTAGAGCAATTGCTTGGTTTGAAGAAAACTCTGAACACCTTACCGGTGTTGATTACATAATTGAAATGCAAAGGTTTTATCCTGAAGGAATCATAGCCTCACATACTTTTGGTTACACAAAGGAAATTTCTCCGGAGCAACTTGCTAAGGAGAAGAAATTGTACAAACCTGGAGATTATGTAGGGCACAGTGGTATCGAAAAAACTTATGAGAAATTAATTAATGGGACAAAAGGATTCAGGTATGTTTTAGTTGATTCAAGGCAACGGCAGATCAGCAGATACCATGAAGGCAGAGAAGATTTACAACCGATAAAGGGGAATGATCTTGTATTAAGCCTGGAAGCTTCATCTCAAAAAGTTGCTGAAGAGGAGTTCAAAGGGAAGAGAGGTGCGCTTGTTGCAATTGAACCTACAAGCGGCGAGATCATCGCAATGGTAAGTTCTCCTGATTTTGATCTTAACCGGTTTTCATATTTCACTCCCAAAACTTTTTTAGACAGCATTTACAACGATCCTTTTACCCCTTTGTTCAACCGTGCAACTATGTCTGTTCATTCACCAGGCTCTACTTTCAAGATGTTGTCAGCGATTGCAGCACTTGATATGGGATTAATCACAACATCATATACTACAACTTGCGGTGGTGGATTTACTTTTGGAAGATTCTTTAAATGTCATGGTAATCATGGAACTATCAATGTTGTTACTGCAATTGAAAAATCTTGTAATACATTTTTTTATAAATTAATCTATAAGATTGGGATAGAAAAATGGAAAGAATATGCAGCAAGATTTGGATTTGGCAGTGTTACTGGTGCTGATTTAACAGAGGAGGCTCCCGGTTTAATTCCTGGTGAAAATTATTACAAAAAAATATATGGAGAAAATTGGCCGCGAAGCATAATGGCAAGTCTTGGCATCGGTCAGGGAGAAGTAAGTGTAACCCCACTACAGCTTGCCCTTTACGCAAGTCTTATTGCAAATGATGGTAAATCAAAAACACCTCATGTTGTCAGAGGTTATATTGATGATAACAGTGAAAAGCTTGTTCCACTCGAATACAAAGAAATTAATACCGATGTTAGCCAGTCGGCTTTGGATATAGTTAAAAATGCAATGTATTTAGTAGTTAATGGACATGGAACCGCCACGCACATTAAACTGCCTGACATCGCTATTTGCGGTAAAACAGGTACTGCACAAAATCCGCATGGTAAAGATCATGCCTGGTTTGTAGGATTTGCTCCGTATGAAAATCCTAAAATTGCTATTGCAGTACTTGTAGAAAATATTGGATTCGGAGGAACGCACGCTGCGCCAATTGCGAAGAAAGTGATTCAGGCTTATATGAATAGCTTCAAAGGGGAAGGTAAAACTTTTCAGGATGAAATTGCTGTTGTAAAAGTAGATTGAAAGAATAAATTACTTTGAGAATTGATTACAACATAAAAGATAAATTTGATTTTGGGCTTTTCCTGCCTGCATTGATTCTATTTGGATTCGGGTTGTTAGCCATTTACAGTTCAACCGTGAATAATACTTTTGCACAGGAAAATTTTCAAAGACAGCTTGTTTGGGGCGTGTTTGCCTTTCTTGTATTCTTTATTACTTATTCACTGCCCACAAATATATTTAAGTCCTTCGCCGTTCCAGGCTATTTGATCTCTTTATTATTGTTGTTAGCTGTTCTGGTGATAGGTAGACAAATATCTGGTTCAAAGAGCTGGCTTGTCATTGGTTCAATGGGTTTTCAGCCATCGGAAATTGCCAAAATTGCTACCATCATGGCAATTGCTGCATACCTTAGCAGAAATAATTCTAACATAGATTCTTTTAAAGATATTCTTATCACACTTAGTATAGGGATAACTCCGGTATTACTTATTCTGTTAGAACCGGATATGGGTACTTCTATTGTTTTCATGGGCGTGATATTGATAATGTTTTTCTGGAAAGGAATAAGCTCATTTTCGCTCTTCACAGTTTTATCTCCAGCTTTTGTAGCTGTTGCCGCAATCTTTGGTACAGTTTATTTCATTGTTGCTTTAGCACTCGTAATAGTTTTACTCGTCACATTTAAGAAAGACCTCTTTTTTAGTGCTTCAATATTTGCAATTGGTTTGTCTAGTGGATTTTTTGCTGATTACGTTTATCATGCTTTGAGTCCACATCAGCAGAGACGTATTCAATCTTTTTTAGATCCGAATGCAGATCCTCTTGGTGCTGGTTACAATACAATTCAGGCAAAGGTGGCGATAGGTTCGGGCGGATTAACAGGGAAAGGATTTTTAGCTGGCAATCAAACTCAACTTCAGTTTATACCTGAGCAATGGACTGATTTTGCATTCTGTGTTATAGGTGAAGAATTCGGTTTTATTGGTAGCATCTTTGTAATAGGAATTTTTCTTATACTGTTTCTGCGTATACTAAAACTAACCTTTAATACCAAAGATGAATTCCTGAGTTTAGTCTCAGTTGGAATACTATCTGTCTATCTCATTCATTTCATAATAAATCTCGGAATGGTTGTGGGAATTCTGCCGGTGATTGGTATTCCTTTACCATTTATTAGTTACGGTGGAAGTTCATTGCTTGTGAACATGTTTATGCTTGGTATTGTAGCAAACTTATATCGAACGAGAAAAAATTATACTTGATTATTAAAATGAAATCTATTGAAAAACTTCACTCAGCGAATAACGCAGGTAAATACATTTGTGTTGGACTTGATACCGACTCAAAGAAACTGCCTAATCATTTAGCATCAGTTAAAAAACCTGTCGTAGAGTTTAATAAAAAAATTATTGAAGCGACAAAAAATTCTGCAGCTGCATATAAATTAAATCTTGCCTTCTATGAGAGTGAAGGAATAAAAGGCTTAGAAGACCTCGAAGAAACTTTATCATTTATACCGGAAAACATCCTTACTATTGCTGATGGCAAGCGCGGTGATATTGGCAACACATCAAATTTGTACGCACGTTCAATTTTCGATCATTTTAAATTTGATGCTGCAACACTTAATCCATATATGGGCCAGGATTCACTCGAGCCGTTTCTTTCTTATTCAGATAAATTTAATTTTATTCTAGTTTTAACGTCAAACCCTGGATCAGAAGATTTTCAAAAACAAAAATTGCAAAGCGGCTCGTTTCTATATCAGGAAGTAATAAAAAAAATCCATACTTGGAATAAAAATTTAAACTGCGGAATTGTTTTTGGCGCAACCAACCTAGCCGAACTTAGGGAAAACGTTAGTCTCATTGATGAGTTACCTCTTTTGATTCCCGGAGTAGGAGCACAGGGAGGTAGTCTTGAACATGTGACAAATTTGTTATTCACTGCAAAAATAAATTCTTTTGTAATAAACGTAAGCAGGGGAATAATTCAAAAAAGTCTTGGTGAAAATTTTGCTGATGCAGCAAAGAATGAATTAGTTACTCTGAATAAAATAATAATCCAAAATTCGCATTTGAAGAAATAATTCCAACCATTTAGATAGTATCTAAACCTCTTACCATCGTATTCTCACTACTTAATCCAATAAAAAAGAATACTTAATTTTATCTTTTCTATATTGTTTAAAGGAAATATCTTTAATAAGAGAATGTCGGGTTAATCTCAAAATCGATTTTACATATTACTTATGAGCATCAGCGAAAAAATTATTTACGAAATCTGGAAAGAAGGAAAGTTCAAAAAGGAACTTGCCGTTGAGGATCTTCAAAAAATCGAGATCATAGATCCCGGTACTCACAACAAAGATTCAGCCGGACCAGATTTTCTGAATGCACGCATTAAGTTTGGAAATATAACTTATCTAGGTGATGTTGAAATAGATTCCTGGTATACTGATTGGAAAACTCATGGACATTTCTTTGATAAAAGATACAATAAAGTCATCCTTCATATTGTCATTTCAAGAGATAAGCATCAGCCGTATGTTTTTTGTAAAGATGGAAGAAAAGTTCATTCAATCTGTCTTCTTGATTTCATAGATGAAAATATTCATACTGCTTTAATTGATGCTGTCAAAGCTGAGAAGCAGAATAGAAAATTTGATATGCCTTGTCTTGGAAGAAATGATGGCATACATAAAAAGGAAAAGCTGGATTTTTTATTTGAGCTTGGTGTTGAAAGATTTAATAGAAAATCAAAACGCTTTCTTGACAGACTTAAAGAGATGATTTATTTGAAGGAAATGAAGATTAGGGAACCAATTTTAAAATATGACTTTGGTGAAGACTATTATAATAAAAAATACGCTCCTGCAGATTTTAGCGATATACAAATATGGGAACAACTTGTCTACGAAATGATTTTTGAAGCGCTTGGCTATTCGAGAAATAAAGAAATTATGATAAAGCTAGCTAAAGCTGTCAACATTCCTTTTCTAAATAACTTCCGTAACGATGAAAACTTTGAATTAATTACTGAGAGTGCTCTTTTTAATGTCAGCGGCATCCTTCCTCAAAAAGCAAAATATTATGAGGAATCTACAACGGAATATTTAAGACAGCTCATTGAGGTTTGGAATTCAATCCGGCAAATGTACGATGGAATTATTTTCAAGAAAGAGGACTGGAATTTTTTTAAAAGCCGTCCGCAAAATTTTCCGACGATTAGATTAAGAGGGGGCGGGCTACTGATTGCACATTTTTTGGGCAGCGATGTCTTTCAAACTCTAACAAATTATTTCAATGAAGACAGAACAGTGAAAGATGCTAATATTGTTTTGCGTAATTACATCATTACTGAGTCCAAAGGTTATTGGGCTAATCACTATAACTTTGATAAAAAATCTCCGGAAAAATTAAATTATTTCATAGGTGTATCGCGTGCAGATGAGATAATTGTGAATGTTTTGTTTCCAGTACTCAACTTATATTTTGACATCTTCGAAAAAAAAGAACAATCAAGAAAGGTTAAACAACTCTACGTTCACTACACTCAATACGGCTCAAATATGCTGGTTGAGCAAGTCGAATCAACACTCGGATTGACCAACGCTTCCCGGCGAAGTATAAACTATCAGGCAATGATTGAACTATTCAGAAATTATTGTGTTAAGGAAAGATGTCTGGAATGTAAGATTGGGCAGAAAGTTTTTAACTAAAAGAATTAATTTTCACTTGTAAGATTTTTAATCTGATCTCTTATTTTAGCTGCTCGTTCGTACTCTTCTCCTTCAATAGCCTCCCGCAATTTGTTTTGTAAAGCTGCAAGTTTTGTTTCTTTTGAAGGTGTTTTTTTTGTTTCTGCTGAATCGGTCACAGGATTTAGATGGGAAGCATCTTCAGTTTCATCCGATGGAATAAAAGCGGCTGCATCCATAACAGTCTCAAATACATAAATTGGTGCCTGTGCCCGCACAGCAAGTGCAATTGCATCGCTGGGTCTTGCGTCAATCTCTTGCGAAAATCCTGAAACCTCAAGTATGATCTTCGCATAAAAAGTATTGTCCCTGAGTTCATCAATAACTACTTCCAGAACTGTAGCACCCAGACTATCGGTTAGCTGTTTTAATAAATCGTGCGTTAACGGTCTTGGCGGTTTTATGCCTTCTATCTCAAGCGCAATTGCTTGAGCTTCAAAGGCTCCAATTATAATTGGCAAACGTTTTTTACCATCTACTTCTTTTAAAAGGATTGCATAAGCTCCTCCAGTAGCGGGACTTGATGATAAACCTAATATTTCACAGGGTATTTTTTGCAAGTGTTTTTCTTTTTTAGGATTGCTTTACTTTTTTAATTTCATTAGTTAATGCCGGAATTATTTCAAACAAATCACCGGTAATGCCATAATCTGCAACTGTAAATATTGGTGCATCTTTATCTTTATTTACTGCTACAATATATTTTGAAGAGGACATTCCAGCAAGGTGTTGTATTGCACCTGAGATTCCACAAGCTACATAAAGCGTTGGTGAAACTGTCTTTCCTGTTTGTCCCACTTGTTCATTATGAGGTCTCCATCCGGCATCAACAACTGCCCGGGACGCACCGACGGCGGCGCCTAGTGCCTCAGCAAGTTCTTCTATCAGATGAAAGTTCTCCGGTCCTTTCATTCCTCTGCCGCCGGATACAATTATATCTGCTTCAGCAACATCCATTTTTCCTACTGATTTTTTGAAAGAAGTGACTTTGCTCCTAAGATTAACTCCGGATATTTCTTTAACTACTAATTCAGCAACTGCAGAATTTTCAGCAGCCATCGCTTTAAATACATTTGGCCGAAGAGTAATAACCTTTTTATCACTTAATATTTTTACATCAATTAGCGCTTTCCCTGCATAAGTTGGTCTTGTTAGGATTAAATCACTTCCGGATAAATTTAATTTTACGCAATCAACAACACAGCCAGCTTCAAGCTTAATACTTAGCCGCGGTGCCAAATCTTTTCCAAGTGACGTATTTGACAAAATCAAAATATCATAATTAGATTCCTTTGCCAAATTGGTAATCACCTCAGTATATCCTGAAGATGAGTAATTAGCCAATTCTGAATTCTTTAGATGTATAACTTTCTGAACGCCATACTTTGAAACTTCATTTATATTCGAAATTGCATCGCCAACAACAACTGCGTCAGCAAAAGTATTCAGATCTTTAGCAAGTTTTGCAGCTATGGAGGCAGCTTCAAATCCTGATCGCTTAATTGTTCCTTCTCTGTGTTCAAGTACTGCTAATATTTTATTTACCATTTTATTTTTCCTTAAATTACTTTTGCTTCTTCTTTTAACAACCTTACCAGTTCAGGCACTGCTGATGCGTCGCTGCCGACTATTCTACCAGGTTGTTTTCCTGCTGGCAGGTTCATACCAACTACTTCACTTTTCGGAGTATATGATGCAGCCGATTTCTCTTCAATAGTTTTTTTCTTAGCAGCCATAATTCCTTTAAGTGAAGCATAGCGAGGCTCGTTGAGACCTTTTTGACAGGTTATTACCACGGGCAGGGAAGTCTCAACTACTTCTCGCCCACCTTCAATCTCTCGTTCTGCAGTTACCTTTTCTCCACTAATTTCCAACTTAACACAAACAGTTACACAATTATAATCTAAAAGTTCCGCAGTTAACTGGCCTACAATAGAATTATCATAATCAACAGATTGTTTTCCCATAAAAACTAATTGAGAACCCTGTGCTTTAATTTCTTCAGCGAGAGCTTTTGCGATTCCAAAAGAATCTCTTTGATTATCATCTTTTAATAAAACACCGCTATCAACACCCATTGCTAATGCTTTGCGAATTGTCTCTTTGCTATTTTCTGACCCCAAAGTAACAACTACTACTTCACCTGCACCTAATTTCTCTTTAGTCTTTAAAGCTTCTTCTACTGCATACTCATCATAGGGATTGATTATATAAGTAACACCTGCGGGGTCAATAGTTTTTCCATCACTTCCTACCTTGATTCGTGATGCGGTATCCGGAACGTGGCTTACACAAACAACTATTTTCATTTGAACTCCATTTTTTTACTTTATTTTATATTCAAAATATATAGACGACCTGATATAAAAGCAATTAACTGTGTCAGATAGATGGTTACTTTTTAAAAAAGCTCTCTTTAATTTTTACTGTCTAATAAGTATTTTCACATTATGGAAATCCCAACAAAGCAATCACCGCAAATATCCAACCTCGAAGAAGAAAAAACTGATATCAACATCGGCAGCAGGGTAGTTCTTTTCAATGATGACTGGCATACGTTTGAGGAAGTAATTGCTCAGATAATCAAAGCAACTAAATGTTCATTCATTGAAGCACGGGATAAAACCTTTGAAGTCCACGTTAATGGAAAAGCTGTAGTTTATTCTGGCGAAATGGCATACTGCTTAACAGTATCCGGTATCCTTGAAGAAATATTATTGCACACTCAAATCGAGACTTAGTAAATCACTTCTCTAAAACTTAATTCATTTTTTGTATTTGCTCACCCTTCGGACCGTACAATTCTTTTAATAGGAAAAACAGCAAAGAGTTATCCGTTATCGGATATGCGTACTTTATACTTTCCGGCGGCATAGGTTTATCATAATCAAATGAAAATATTTCCTGATTACTTAAGTTATAGTAGCGTATTTTCAAAATGCCATATTTCACTGTTGTCAGATTAATTGCATAAAGAGTTTTTGACCTGAATACATCCCCTTCAATTCCTTCATATTTTTTAGGTGGCTGATTGGTCTCAAGTATCCAGATATTAAATCTATCTCCTTTAGTTGTATCGATTGAAGACGCATCATACCAAAACTTTGAACCATCATCAGCATTAACAACTTTCCAAACGTGCTGTTCTTCCAGCTGGGCATTTATTGAAACATAACACATGATTAAAAATAATATGGTTTTAAGCATAACACCGATTTCCTTTAATTCTTTATTGAAAAGATAATTAAATCCCTCTGAATCAAAAAAGTAGAATTCAAACTCCTTAACATGATTAAATCACTGGTTTAACTTTAAAATTTCTAATGCAGGTGTGAAATAATATGTATGAACTTTTAACCATTCAATCTTATGATTATTAATTTTTTAAAATATTTTAATGGTGATAGATAGTTAGGCTTTTGTCAATTTTCTAATGAATGAGAAGAAATAATTGACTATTCTCAATAGTTGGAAAGCATCATATAAAATAAATTAAATTCGAGTAAAATTTTAATAGTCAGAAGTCTTAAAGTTGGTGCGATTGTTGATTTTAATGGCGCATAGCCTCCTTAGTACAAAGGAGAGCCGTGTTGTAAATTATTGTTGTGCTCTCCTTTGTTTTTTTTTAGACATTGTGTAAATAGTATTGTAAAATTAAATAATTTTTCAGGAGGGATCATGTTTATTAGAATCTTTGTAACTCTCATCAGTTTACCTATCTTTTTAATCTCTGCTCAAACAGAACACGGTTTTATTGGCTCTAGTTCATGTGGTATGTGCCATAAAACTGAGAAGCAGGGAAGTCAACTATCGATCTGGCAAAATAGTAAGCATGCACAAGCTTATAAAACTCTTCAGACTGAGAAAGCGGACCAGATAGCTACCGAAAAAGGATTTAAAACCAAAGCGGTTGAAACACCAGAATGTTTGAAATGTCATGCATCCGGTTATAACGTGGATGCAAAGTTGATCGGAGAAAAATTTAAAGTTGAAGAAGGGGTTCAGTGCGAAACTTGCCATGGTGCTGGTGCAGATTATAAAAGTAAAAAGGTTATGGAAAATCGTGCAGAGGCAATTGCCAACGGTATGATAGTCCACGAGAATTTAGAAAATTTCTGCATCGGATGTCATAATGCTGAAAGCCCAACTTATGTTGAGTTCAATCTCGCAGAGATGTGGGATAAGATAAAACATCCGATTCCAGAGAAATAAGGAAATTGCACTAAATAGTTTTAATACTATATGAAAAAAATTCTACTATTTTTTTTAGCAAGTGGGATGCTACTTACAACTCTCCCACAAAATCTTAATGGTAGGTTCTCAAGTTCAGTAAATACTTTTGAACGGTTTGATACATTAGGTTCATCCAAAACTCAAGCAAGAACCTACCAAATGCTCTCCTTCAACTTCGGTAAAGAAAACATCTGGCTTAGATCTAACCTGAATCTTGAATACGATGTTGCCAATAAATTAAAGAGCGATCCAAGATTCAGAGTTTACAACCTCTATGCTGACTTCCAGAAAATATTTGATGTGGCATCATTAAAATTAGGTAGGCAGCCTCTTTATAATTCTGTTGCAGGCGGTGTGTTTGATGGTGCAACTGTTGGCTTTAATTATTCTGGCTGCAAATTACAAGCATATTATGGAGGGAATGTACCTGCTTATCAAACTTTAGAGCTAATTGATAACTGGAGCGATAATTATTTGTTGGGTGGTGAGTTTACAGTTTATGCTTTAATGGATTGGCGCTTCAGTGCTAAATATATTAACAAAAATTTTTCAACTCCAGCTTATACAGAAAAAAGATTGGACCCAAATTTTAATGAAATTGATGTCCTCATTGAGAACAATTCTAGCCAGTATCAATTCGTTTCCGGTGAAGTCTCATATCACAAACAGAAATTTGGCAGCGCCAATGTTCGTTATGATTATGATCTTAACTTTCAAACATCATCAAGATTTGAAATCTCAGGAAGATATGAGGCCGTTAAGAACCTCGGTATAAATGCTTATTATAATTACAGAGAACCAAAAATAAGATACAATTCAATATTCTCAGTATTTGACTATGGTAATACGTGGGAGATTGAAGGTGGAATAGATTACTTAGTTGATAATAAGTACACATTGATAGGAAAATTTGCAAACGTTACTTATAAGGATGAAAGATCTCAACGAGTAACCTTGGGTATTTCATCTCAGTATGGTTCTATTACTGCAAGAAAGAATTTTGGTTATGCAGGTGAGATGGATGCAATTTCGTTTTACACTGCACTCACTCAACTGGATGGGCTTTTAACACCATCATTAGGTTTTTCCTATACAAGATATAAGCTCTCTGAAAATGATCCTTCAAATGAATTAATATCAGTTTTGGCTGGCACTAACATTAGGCCTTTTAGAACACTGTCATTTGATATCCAGGGTCAATATCTTAATAACAAGATTTATAATAATGACTGGAGATTATTCTTTAAGCTTAATTTCTGGTTTAATACTATTTTTTAATTGAGTATTATGATTAAAAATTTTTACATTACAATCTTTATTATCGGTGCAACATTCTTGCTGTTTTTGGCATTTCTTGATCAGCATTCTGATCCGGTAAAAAGTAATAAAGATCTGATTAAGTTTTCACATTCATTGCACAATGAACTCGTTGAATGTGCTGATTGTCATTCATCAGTTTCTGAAAGTATTTCCTTGAATGAAAGGCTTTTACCAAATCACGATAATTGTGTAAGCTGTCATGACGTAGAGGATGATAATGAATGCGCTACTTGTCATATAGATGATAACTACGAATCATTAATACAAAAACATTCTGATCTTATCTACAATCATAAGATTCACAATATTCAGGGTATGAATTGCATTGACTGCCACAAGGGACTCGATAAAGTTGAATACAGTTTTGAAAGTGCGGAAGTTAATCCTTCAATGGAGATTTGTGCAGCTTGTCATAACGAAGTTAAGATTGCTTCAAATGCCTGCGAGTCATGCCATACGACAACATATAATCTTTTACCCCAGAACCACAGAAATGTTGATTATACGCGTTCGCATAAATTTGGAGCTTGGGAACTAAATGCTAACTGTATGATGTGTCACGATAACACTACCTGCCAGGATTGCCACGTATCGACAACTGGAATAACTGAAACAAATATGCCAGATGATTTTTATTCCCCATATATGCCAGGCAACTCAATTGACGGATCCAGGCAGCAGGCGATTTTGAAAGTTCATGGAGATTTTGGTTACAGATATTCTCACGGTATTGATGCCAAAGGTAAAACTCAGGAATGCCAGTCTTGTCATCAGATAGAAACATTCTGTGCAAGCTGCCATCAATCAGAGAACAGAGATTTTGCAATGGGTGGAATTGTTCCTTCTTCACACTTATCACCTGAATTTAAAACTTTTGGAGTTGGTTCAGGCGGTGGCGATCACGCCAGATTAGCGAGAAGAGATATTGAAAGATGTGTATCCTGCCATGACGTTCAGGGTGCAGATGCGAATTGTATTGTCTGCCATCTTGATAGTGATGGAATTAAAGGAACAAATCCAAAAACACACTCTGCAAATTATATGAGTGGTGAAAGAGGAGATTGGCACGATAACCAGGGTTCGATCTGTTACAATTGCCATACGAGTGCTTCACCAATGTCACAGCCAACTTCTGGTTTCTGTAACTATTGCCATGGAGGAATGTAATGATAAACTCAGAAACTAGAATGATTAAAATTTTATTTAAATATTTTTCTTTCATATTTATTTTGATTTTAATTGCAGCTTGCAGTGAATTAAACACTGACATTCCTTCAGTACCGAAATTAAATACGCATGGTGATAGTTTGTATAATCCAACCTCACCAAATTATCATCCAAAGACAATAGCCGGTTCTCCAAATGGGATGTATGATTGCCAGGAATGTCACGCTGCTGATTTTTCAGGAGGCGTTGCCAAAGTTGGTTGCAATACGTCGAACTGTCATCCTTCAATAAATGTTCATGTTGCAGGAATTGTTGATCCTAGCAGTATAAATTTTCATGGTAATTACATTAAGAATAATCAATGGGATATGATTAGCTGTCAAAGCTGCCATGGAGCCAAATATGGTGGTGGTGAATTTAAATATTCCGATGGCAGTTCGTTATCACCAACCTGCCTTGATTGTCATACTTATGTTAGTGGTCCGGAAAATTGTACAACCTGCCATGGAAGTCCAACTTCAAATGCACCGCCGACCGATATTAACGGAAATACATCAACGAGTGAAAGAGGAGTTGGTGCTCATCAGATTCATCTCAAAGGTGGAGATATCGGCAGGAATTTAACCTGTACTGAATGTCATAATGTACCTGGCGGTGTATATACACCCGGACATGTTGACTCAGAGCTTCCAGCAGAAATATTTATGAACAATCCTCGTGCAAATATTTCCACAAATGATGATGCTTCACCAGGTGTGCCAATTGATCCGCAACAAATTCATTATATTCCAACACCAGCTTATAATTCAGCAGATTTAACTTGTTCAAATACATATTGCCATGGTTATTTTAAAAATGGAAACATCGATAACAAACCTGTTTGGAATGACCCATCCACTTCTCAGTGTGGAAGTTGTCATGGTGGTGGTCTTGGTAATCCATTACCTAAAACACAGTCAGACGGTGGAAATCATCCAAACAGCACTAACTGCTCTAATTGTCATGGAGGAGTAGTTGATCAGAACCGGAATATTATTAATCCTTCAAAACATATTGACGGATTATTAAATCTCTTTGGAAATGATATTAAATTCTAGCTCTAAATAAATTAATATAAATAATTAATCAGGAGTACATATATGAAAAGACTAAGTAGCCTATTAAGATTGCTCGTGGCAGGAATCTTTTTATTAGGTATGTTCGCAGCCTGCGAAGGACCAGAAGGCCCAATAGGACCAAAAGGTGACAAAGGCGATAAAGGTGATCCAGGTGACCCAGGTCCAGGATCAGTAGTCAACTGGGAAGGATTCAAAGAAGGAATCGTTTGTGCACAATGCCACAACCCTGACTATGATACATTGTATTATGTTTGGGGAATCAGAACACAGTGGTTAGATTCCAAGCATGCAAATGGCGGTGCATACTTTGAAAATAGCAGCTCTTGTGGACCATGTCATACCACAGAAGGATTTGTTCAGCAATCACTTGGTCAAACGGTTACTGGTCAACCGATCTCTTCACCAATTGGTTGCTTTGCATGTCATTCACCACACTCCCGTGCTGATTTTTCACTTAGAACTGTTGAATCAGTAACAATGTTAGCTGGTGTGGTTGGAGCTGCAGATCCTGTATTTGATTATGGAAATGGAAACCTTTGTGCCTCCTGCCATAAACCACGAAGCATTAATCCAAAACCAGATCCAACAAAAACTGCTGTTACTGATACAATAACTATTACCAGTTCTCGTTGGTATCAGCATTATGGTGTTCAGGGTCTTATGCTGATGGGTGAAAACGGATTTGAATTCCAAGGAAAAAATTATACAAATTCATTCCACACTAATGCACAGGCAATTAAGGACAATGGCTGCGGTATCTGCCATATGGCTCTCGAGGAGAGAAATCCTGCTGGTGGTCATACAATGAAATTGGAAGGTGATGAAGGTGAATTGGTAGCCGGTTGCGAAACCACTGGCTGTCATGGATCAGGAATGGAATTAGATTACGAAGGAACACAAACTGAAGTTCATACATTACTTGATAGTCTGCATACACTTTTACTCGATCGTAACTGGATTACAGCATCAGGATCAGTAAATGCAAGTACTAGCAATCCATTAAAGATTGCACCAGCATATCTTGCAGGTGCTATGTACAATTTTTACTTCGTTGAGCACGATTTAAGTTTTGGTGGTCATAACTTCAAGTATACAAGAGATCTTCTTGAGCACTCAATCGAAGTGTTAACTGCAGAATAATCACAGAATACACGTTTATAAAAAAGCCGCTTAACTGCGGCTTTTTTTTAATGAAGTGCGGAGAGAGAGAGATTCTCAGCCAGAGGCTGATGAGCCTTTGGCTCAGAACTCACAGTAAGATTATTGTAGAATTTGGTCAAGAAATTTTCTACCAACACCCGATTTAAGAAATGACTCTCTTTTCCTTGCCTCAGAGTTTGTAGAAAATGATTCATTGTAAATAAGCTCCCAAGGAATTCCACCCGATGTAAATTTAGATTTGCCAAGATTATGTTCATTTAGCCTTTGATCAACATCCTGGGTAGATCCTATGTAACGTTTGTTTAGCTTCTTACTGAAAAGTACATAAACAGAGTACATAATAACTTGATAATGAAGAAAAGTTGCGGAGAGGGTGGGATTCGAACCCACGGTACCCTTGCGAGTACACTACCTTTCCAGGGTAGCCAATTCAGCCACTCTTGCACCTCTCCGAATTTGGACTGCAAATATATTAAATACCTCACAAAAATTCAGATTTAAAATGAAATGATTGAGGTTCAAACTGAATTTCAATAACTTGAATGTCAATAGATTCATTTATTTCGTAAACTGCCGGGAATAATTGAGTAGAAGGACATCAAAAGCAGTTATTAAGTTAAATAATGAAATAAATTTGACTTTTAATTCGGTGTGATGCTAACTTATTTTAAATCATTAAAATAAATTCCAAATATTAGTGTATAAATTTTTAGTTAAATACCGTCTACATATTCTTTTTACAATTCTCTGTTTTTATTGTATTGTGTTGGTTGTCCTTTCTTCATTACCACAATCAACCGGGATCAAATCGAATGGAGTTGATAAATATTATCACCTTGGTGCCTACGCCTTCTTAAGCTTTATTGTGTTCTTTACTTTAACTTTTCAAGCCAGAATATCTTTATTTAAGAGATATTCTGCTTCATTTACATTACTTTTAACAACTATATTTGGAATGTTAAATGAATTGTATCAGTTATTTATTCCAAGCCGAAGCTTCAATAAATTGGATTTGCTTGCAAACATTTTGGGTTCTTTATTAATGGTCATAGTTATAAAATTCAGCTTGATAATTATTAGACTGGTAAAAGTGTAGTTGGATTTTTTTGGAGAGGTGCCGGAGTGGTTGAACGGGGCGGTCTCGCCACCGCTTTCAGCGGGGTTCCGCCAAAGGCGGAAAAAACCGTTTTTAGGTAAAATGTATTTCGTTTATATAATTAAAAGTTTAGTAACTATTCGATATTATATCGGTTCAACGGAGAATCTTGACAGGAGATTATCATATCATAACTCAGGAAAGGTTAAATCGACAAAAGCTTACAAACCTTGGAAACTGGTTCATATGGAAAGATTTGATACTAAGTCAGATGCTATAAAAAGAGAGAGACAAATTAAATCCTACAAAAGTGGGAATGCATTTAAAAAATTACTTAACTTGTGAATATTGGAGAGGTGCCGGAGTGGTTGAACGGGGCGGTCTCGAAAACCGTTGTCCCGCTTGCGGGACCGAGAGTTCGAATCTCTCCCTCTCCGCCATTATTTATAATTAGAATAATTTTTTTCAATCATCGGTTTCTTTTTGATATGAAATCATATTTTTTAAATATTATAAATATCTTTTTGATGGCTTTTATACTCATCTTAATCTATATGCTGGTTTTAAATGACGGACAATATCCAAAGCCAGTTCTCAAAGATTTAGCTGGCAATCGTGTCGATCAGGCATCATTGAAAGTATCTATCAAGCAGCTTGATAGTCTAAGTGCTTCTACCAATTTTCATTTTTCGAAGTATTATACTGCAAGTCTATTGCACTGTGAATAATGGTAAAATATCGGTTCTCTGTTCATAAAGGTAGTAGATTTCTAATCAGATAAATTCACCACTTATAAGAATTAGATTTTAGCCCCCCTAACTCCGAATTATATTTCCATCAGAGATTTGAGAAGTCATATATAAAATAGAGTTATCCCCCCAAGACAGCAGATAAACATGCTACCCTGGAAGAGTCCCGGATTTTATTCGGGACTTTTCTTTTATAAAGAATTTTGATCCAACACGGGTAAATTCACCTGCAATTATTTAATTTTACAAACAGATTAAAATCCCATGATTCATATTAAAAGACATATTGCAAGCACATTTCGGTTGGCTTATCCTGTAATTATTGGGCAGCTAGGAATAATTATGATGGGAGTTGTCGACAGCCTTATGGTAGGCAAGCTTGGCGCTGCTCCTCTCGCTGCTGCTTCTTTAGGTAATGGTATGGCATTTATTATAATGATTGTTGGGATCGGAGTTTCCTATGCTGTAACTCCACTTGTTGCAATTTCGGTAGGAGCAGGGAAGATGGAGGATTGTGGTGTTTATTTCAGGCAGTCACTTCTGGTGAATAGCGTTTTTTCAATTATCATAGCTATAATTATATATTTTACCGCAGATTTAATTCAATACTTAGACCAGCCTGAAGACGTACAAATACAAGCAACATGGTATATGAAAATATTGGGATTGAGCGCAGTACCGCTTTTGCTATTTCAATCTTATAAGCAATTCATTGAGGGTTTATCAGTTATGCGTCCGGCGATGATTATTACTCTGATTGCTAACCTGGTAAATGTTTTTGCTAATTGGGTTTTGATATTTGGCAATCTTGGATTTCCCGCATTGGAGTTGAACGGTGCCGGTTGGGCAACCTTCGCATCCAGGATTTTTATGGCTTTGGCACTTATGGGATTCGTTATGAATAACAAATTCTTCAAAAAATATGACGTTTCTTTTCATTACAAAAGTGTCAATTGGCTTGTCATTAAAAAAATATTATCACTCGGATTACCAAGTGGTTTCCAGTATTTCTTTGAAGTTGGTGCGTTTGCATTCGCGGTTGTGATGGTTGGTTGGCTAGGAACAGCGCAATTGGCTGCTCATCAGATAGCATTAAACCTTGCTTCTATTTCATTTATGGCTGTGCTTGGTATTTCTGCTGCTGGTTCGATACGGGTTGGCAATGCCGTTGGGATGAAAGATATTGCGGAAACCAGGAGAGCAGGATTCACTGCTTCTTTGCTTGGCGCATCAATAATGCTCTGTGCGGGAGTTGTTTTTATTCTTGGAAGAAATTTTTTACCCACTCTATATGTTAGTGATGAGGTTGTTATTTCGTATGCTTCCTCCTTGCTGGTTATTGCGGCGCTTTTTCAATTATCTGACGGAACTCAGGCAGTCGGCATTGGTATTCTTCGTGGTTTGACAGATGTCAAAATTCCCACAGCAATAACTTTCATAGCGTACTGGATTGTAGGATTGCCGGTTGGATATCTGCTTGGATTTAATTTTGAAATGGGTGTTCAAGGTGTTTGGATTGGTTTGTTATTAGGATTAACAACCTCGGCAGTCTTGCTGACACTTAGATTTAATTCAAGGAGCAAACAAATAGTCACAGTTTAATTAACTAAGATTATTCTGTAAAGATTTTTGTGACAAACTTCTTTTCTATTTCTTCAAAATAAATGTTGCTGACTGATAGATTTTTTACATTCTTGTCCCAGACTTCTTTTGGATTCTCTTTCTTTTGTTTGAAAGATTTATTCTTCGAGAGTTTTGATTTAGCTGTAACAACAAAAAGTGGTTTTTTATATTCCCTGCAAAGTAAAGAAAGTGCCTTGCTGCCAACTTTGTTTACTATGTTTCCGTTATTCAAAACCACATCAGCACCAATTATAGCAGCATCGACTTTTGAAATAAATAATCCCAGCATTGCATCCGTAATTAATTCAGTTTTTATTCCTTCACGAGTTAGTGATTCCGCCATTAATCTACCTTCTAAATTTGGTCTCGATTCACAGACAACAACTCTAATGTTCTTATTCTTCTGATGCCATGACTTCAAAATTCCTAAAATAGTACCGCTTCGCGATAAAGTAATCACGCTATTTAAGGTCTTTAAATGCGAATATATTTTCTTAAAAATTATATCCACTTTTGCTTTTTGCTGAAATGAATGACTTCTTAGAAAATATAGTAAACCGGGCTCTGATTTCAGCTCTGACTGCACCTGTCTTATGTATGAATTAATTTCTTCAAGATGACCAAGCCTTGCCTTTACCAAACGAATGCTTCGCAATATTTCTGATTTATTTTTACGAATAGAAAGAAAGTAGTTATTCAGTATTTTAACTAGCTCAGAAGAGCCAAGTGTTTTGTTATTCAGAATACGGTCAAGTTGATGAGATTTCAATCTATTTATCTATCGAGTTTTGTATTACTAATCTTTTTACATTAAAATATTTTGTTGATTTTTTTGATGAAGATTTATTTGAATTCATCGCATTGAATAACTCCTCCTTTGAAGCGAACTCTTTCAAATAAAAGATTCTGACTTTATTCCTGTTTTTTGCCAGCCAGTTCAAGCTGATCTTCATTTTTTCAAGGTCTTCTTCAGTAGGATTTATATCAGTCTGTATTGTATGCGAGTAAAAATCATCCAATGCATCTTCAAAACTATCTTTCCCCGAATTTGAACTTCTCTTGATAAAATATTTCCCTTCAAGAAGAAGGATATAATCGTGATTAATTCCCTCTGTAATCTCAAACATAACATTGGCTTTATTGACTGGTTCGGCTAAAAGAGAAGATTTATGAGTCTGAGATAGTAATAAATCAATTACTTGCTTTGTTTCGGCTGCTTTTTCAAACTTTTCATTAGCTGCGTAGTTTTTCATCTTATTCAGCATACGATTTAAAGCTGATTGATTTCCACCGGATAGGAATTCATAAACTCTTTCTAATTCATTAAAATAATCAGGATCATCTTTCTTTATACAAGGCGCTGTGCATCTTTCAATATCTGCGAGAAAACATTTCCTTCCTTTTTTGAATTCTTTTTCATCACATTCACGAAGCACAAATGTTTTATCAATTATATCGAGAACTACTTCAGCTTTTCTCCTTGAGATAAACAATCCAAAATAATCATTGCCGTCAAAATCAAACTTGGAAGTGATTTCAGCTTTGGGATATTTATTACTCTTGTTAATTCTGACAAAGTATTTATTCCCATATTTTTTTAGCTGCCGGTTATGTCTAGGATTTATAAGCTTAATACTTTCAGCTTCCAATAAAAGCGCAGTCAGTTCAGAGTTTGTTATTTCAGTTTTTATTTTCACTGCCTGTTTGACAATCTTTTTCGGCTTTCCAACGGTCGTAGCAGCGAAATAACTTCGCACTCTATCCTTCAGTGATTTTGCCTTACCTATATAAATAATCTCATTCTTTTTATTCAGAAAGTAATACACACCGGGAGTATCGGGCAGGGAATAGATTGAGTCGTGAATATCCTTTGGCAATTTTATTAACTGGTTTGATGGAACAACCGATGTTTGAAACTCAACCAATTGCTGAATTGTTTTAATACCTTTCTCTTTGGATAATTTCTTTATCAGTTTGATTAAAATTTGTGCAGTAGCTTCTGCATCAGAAAGTGCACGGTGTGAATCTCTATTTTTAATCCCAAGGTACTCTGATACTGATCCTAATGATTTGCTTTTTAAAGACGGGAAAATTTTTCTCGAAAGTTTTAAGGTGCAGACAGACAGATTACTCAATGGTTCAAAACCATTCCTTACGAATTCACAGCTCAAAAAACCTTCATCAAAACTTAAGTTGTGCCCGCTGACAATTGAATTACCAATAAACTCTTCAATCTCTTCCGCAGTGTCATAAAAGCTTGGTGAATAAGCTACATCGCTATTTGCAATGCCAGTAAACTGAGTTATGAAATATGGAATATCACAGCCGGGATTAATTAGTGTTGAATATCTGTCAGTTATTTTGAGGTTTTTAACTTTAACAATTCCGATTTCGATAACTCGGTTGTTTCTTGCAGAAAGTCCTGTGGTTTCAACATCAAGCACACTGAATTCAGTGTCTTTAAGTAAAGTTGATGGAAGTTCTGAAGTAATCATATCCGAAATCTATCACTTATGATTAAGAGTTTCAAAATAAAATTCTTGATATATGATAAAACATCAAGTAAGTTTCCTATAAGAATTAAAACTATCATAATAAAGATAATTATTTATTATTGTTGGAACTGGTCTCACTAATGTGCTTGAATACAGAATAGTTTAATATAACAATAGTATTTTTATGGACAGATCAATGTTGACAATGAATATTGCTATATTATTTTTAATGATATTACCTGGCATAGTCCAGTCGCAAACAGTTTCAATGGGAACAGGTTTGGGACCGGATATATTAATATTTGAAAAAGAAACTTCGGTCGGGATGAACCTTAACATATCTGTCAGTGTCCCGCTTAGTGGTATTTTTGAGATGGAATTTAGACCGGGTATAGCTTTTAACTCTGAAGACTTCAATGGTTATGAGTTAAGTACCAATCTAAAGATTTTTCCATTTCAATCAGGTGTTAATTTAATTGTCGGTATAAAATTACATGCTAATGTAGGCGGAAGCGGTACATCTCATTATATAAGAAATGATTTGTTCGTATTACCTTTAGTTGGAGTAGGATATAAGATAAAGGTTCAGAAGACATTCGTAACGTTTGACCTTACATTTCAAAAACCATTTCCAAATGGTGTATATTATTTTAATTCCTACGTCGAAAATAAAGATTATTACTCGACTAATTTTGATACTGTTATTAGTTTTAATATTGGCTTTGCCTGGGAGTTATAGAAATAATTTTTTTATTTGAGTTACGACGCTAGTGAATAAATTATAGTCAATGAATATATCCTGGTGTCTTTACTAAGCTATCAAAAATGACTTTTCAAAATTCTATCCTGTAAACTTTCCCTGATTATAGCTATATTTTGCATCAAAAAATCACACTTATATGCCCACAATCAATATTCTATTCATTGGAGATATCGTTGGAAAACCGGGAATGGATCTTGTCCAAACCTGGCTTCCCGGACTCATACAGAAATACAAAGCTGATCTTGTAATTGCTAACGCTGAAAATGCTTCAGAAGGTAAAGGCTGCACAGATAAAGAAGGCAACCAACTTTTTGACCTTGGAGTTCACGTTCTGACCGGGGGAAATCATACCTGGGATAAACATCAATCTCAGGACTATCTTAGAAGAGAACCAAGAGCGTTACGACCGTTGAACTATCCAAAAGGAACATATGGTAACGGTTATTACGTTGCCGAAACGAAAAAAGGGAAAGTGGCTGTTCTAAATCTTCAGGGAAGAACTTTTATGGCTGCAATTGATTGTCCTTTTCGTTCAGCTGATTGGGTGTTACCTAAAATCGAAAACGAAACCAAAGTAATTGTAGTCGACTTCCATGCTGAAGCCACTGCAGAAAAAATTGCGATGTCGCATTATCTTGATGGACGTGTAAGTGCGTTGATAGGAACTCATACACACATTCAGACATCTGATGAACGGATAATGCCAAAGGGGACAGGTTACATTACAGATGCAGGAATGTCCGGCCCTTATGAGTCAGTAGTTGGAATGAAAGTCCAGGCTGCAGTGAACAGATTTTTGTATCAGACTCCCCAAAAGTATGAAGCTGCCACAAACGATGTTCATCTCTGTGGTGTGTTTCTGAAAGTAGATTCGGCCACAGGAAAGACAACTCATATAGAAAGAATTTTATTTCCAGATTTTGTTAAGGCAATTGAAAAATGATAATCATTGATGGTAAAAAAATAGCTCAGGATATCAGGAATGAATTAAAAACTGAAATTGATAAATTAAAATCAACAGGCAAGAATGTTCCCGGATTAGTCGCCATTTTGGTTGGTGATAATCCTGCTTCAGAAAGTTATGTGAGAGGAAAAGCAAAAGCTTGTGAAGAAATTGGAATGAGAGCAGTTACGGAAAGATATCCATCTGATATGAAAGAAACAGCTTTGCTGGAATTGATTGAATCTTACAATCAAAATAACTTATTTAATGGAATTTTAGTTCAGCTTCCTCTTCCAAAACAGATTGATGAAGATAAAGTCATTGAAGCAATCTCACCACAAAAAGATGTTGATGGATTTCACCCAATCAGCGTGGGAAATCTCGTAATTGGAAAACCAGCTTTTCGATCCTGCACTCCTGCAGGAATTCAGGAACTGCTGATCAGATATAAGATTGAAACTAAAGGCAAGCATGTAGTCGTTCTTGGTAGAAGTAACATCGTCGGTAAACCAATTGCCAACATTATGCTTCAGAAAAAGGAATTTGCAAATTCAGTTGTTACAGTTTGTCATTCTGCTGCACCGGATGTTTCCTATTACACAAAGCAGGCAGATATTTTAGTTGCAGCAATGGGTTCACCCAAGTTTGTTAAAGGGAATATGGTAAAAGATGGCGTTGTTGTAATTGATGTTGGTATAAATCGGATTGAAGATAACACAGCATCGAAGGGTTATCGTCTTGTTGGTGATGTTGACTTTGATGAAGTTTCAAAGAAAGCCTCTTATATTACTCCAGTTCCCGGAGGAGTAGGACCAATGACAATTGCAATGCTTTTAAAAAATACTTACGAAGGGTTTATTAAGTATGGAAGATAAAATAAACCACAAAATATCAGATGAGGATGTTTCTCAGGAATTTCTTGAGAAAGTATTAAAAGATTATTACTGCTACGGCGATTCCTGCAAAGGATGGGAAACAAATGTAATCACTCAACCAAAAACGGTGAAGAATATTGTTGATGTTGGCGCATCAAGAATTGCAGCGGGAAAGGGAATTGGTAATTCCTTAAAAGATAAAGACATTGCTTCAAAAATTGATCATACAATGCTTAAACCTGATGCAACTCCAGCAGAAATAACAGAACTTTGTGAGGAAGCAAAGAAGTATCACTTTGCATCGGTTTGTATCAATCCGGGTTACGTTCCTTTGTGTTCTTCATTATTGAAAGGAACGGAAGTAAGAATCTGTACTGTTGTTGGTTTTCCACTCGGTGCAAATACAACCGAAGTAAAGAAATTTGAAACTGAGCAAGCGATCCAAAACGGTGCTACAGAAATCGATATGGTTATAAATGTTGGAATGTTAAAAGCAGGTAAATATGAATACGTTGAGAATGATGTTGCCCAGGTTGTCCGGTTAGCGAAAACTAATAGCGCATTAGTTAAAGTTATTATAGAAGCAGCACTTTTGAATGATGAAGAAAAAGTGAAAGCGTGTTTGATTTGTAAAAAAGTCGGTGCTGATTTTGTAAAAACCTCAACAGGGTTCAGCAAGGGCGGAGCAACAGTTGGTGACGTTGCATTGATGAAATATGTCGTCGGGAGTTCAATCGGTGTTAAAGCTGCTGGCGGAATAAGATCCAAAGAAGAAGCTGAAGCAATGATAGCATCAGGTGCTGATAGAATTGGAGCAAGTGCAAGTGTTAAAATCGTTTCAAGTTAATTTCGTGATCGTTTGAACTATGATACTGGATGTTGTTGTTACACAGACAAACGATGGCTATACCGCAGAAATTCCCTCACTTAGCGGCTGCGAAAGCTGGGCTCACGATGAAGATACTGTCTTATCAAAAATTCTTGAATTAGCTGCGTTCTATTTAAAAACCGACATTAAAAAATTCAAGCTTGATAAAGCCCGAAGAGTTAAAAACCATTCTGTTTACAAATTAGTATTCTACAAAAGTGTCTGATTCATATTTCAGAACTGAAAAACGAATTGAAAAAATAAAATGGGTAGTTTCAAAAAGACAGCCCTCTCTTCACGTTGTATTCGAAAACATCCACGATCCTCATAATGTAAGTGCCATTTTCCGCACTTGTGATGCAGCCGGTGTACCTAAAGTATCATTGGTTTATAATGTTGAAAAATTTCCAAAGATCGGAAAGAAATCTTCAGCATCTGCCTATAAATGGATTGAAAGAGATAAGTATAAATCTGTTGATGAATGTTACAATCAAATTAAAAAAGAAAAATTTGCCATTTATGCATCATCACTTAATGCAAATTCAAAAAGCCTTTATGAACTTGATTTCACAAAAAAGACAGCGATTGTTTTTGGCAATGAGCATAGGGGATTATCCAAAGAAGCGGAGGAGTTAGCTGATGAAAGATTTTATATCCCGATGTTTGGAATGGTACAAAGCCTGAATGTATCAGTATCAGCAGCGATTACAATTTATGAGGTTTTGAGGCAAAGAAATCTTAAAGGACTTTATGAGAAAAGTGAAATGACGTCGAAAGAACTAAAGAAATTGATTGATGAATGGGCTAAAAAATAAAATCTATTTTTAATGATTCAATCCTTTAATAAAATTAATAAAGTTTCGGGTAAATTATCTCTTCCGGGAGATAAGTCAATATCTCATCGTGCACTTCTAATTTCATCTCTAGCTGATGGTAAATCATATATAAAAAATATTTCTAATAGTGATGATGTTAATTCGACTATCAATTGTCTTCGGGAATTAGGAATCAGAATTGAAGTAGATAATAATGAAACAATTGTTTTTGGAAGTGGATTTAAGGGCTATCAGAAACCATTTAAACCACTCAATGCGGGCAATTCCGGCACTACAGCAAGATTATTAGCAGGTATTTTGGCTGCTCAAAACTTTGAATCAACAATCATTGGTGATGAATCACTTTCATCAAGACCGATGAAGCGAGTGATTGAACCAATAACACAAATGGGATCTCGTATTGAAAGTTCTGATGTAAAACTTCCGTTAAAAATATTTCCTGTTGATAATTTGAACTCAATAAAATATGCGATGCCTGTAGCAAGTGCCCAGGTTAAAAGTGCAATTCTCTTAGCTGGTTTACATTTGAGTGAACAGACATCTGTGATCGAATCAATTCAAACCAGAAATCACACTGAAAATTTATTAGGTTTATCCGTTGCCAAAGAAGGCAATGATGTTATATCTTCCGTATCAAGAAGTAATTATCCTGTGGCAAAGGAATATTTTATTCCAGGTGATATTTCTTCAGCTATGTTCTTTATCGTTCTCACGTTGCTAACTAAAAATTCAGAACTTCTGATTAAAGATATTTCATTAAATCCGACGAGAATAGAATGTCTGAGTCTGCTAAAAAGAATGGGTGGAAATATTCATATAGAAGAAAAAGGAATTTCTAATAATGAAATTTATGGTGATTTACTTGTGAAATCGAGTGATCTTTCAAATGTAAAAATTGACGAGGAAATAATTCCTTTAATCATTGATGAAATTCCTATTCTTGTCATAGCCGGAATATTTGCTGAAGGAGCTTTCCAACTGAGAGGTGCAACTGAATTGCGAGTGAAAGAATCAGATAGAATAAAAGCTATTTGTCGAAATTTATTAAAAATTGGACTTGATCTTAAAGAGTATGAAGATGGATTTAGTTTCTTAGGAAAGATTAAAAAATCATTTGAGCCGTTTGCAAGTTTTGGTGATCACAGAATTGCGATGGCTTTTGCAATTTTATCATTACTTATGAATGGTGGGGGAAGCGTTGAAGGATTCGATTGTGTTTCAATTTCAAACCCGAATTTTCTGGAACAACTATCCTCAATTACTCATTAAATCTTTATTACCTGGTGTTCAAATTTATTTATTTGCAGTTCCTCGAAAATTTTCTTTAGAAATTCCTCACCGTACTTATTTGTAAAATTTATTAAGTTGATTTCTCGTTCCTGTAAATTTGAATTTGGGAACAAATGAACTGCAGCACGATCAATTTGTCTTAAGGTAACTTCGTATTTTTTCTGCTGAGCTTTCTCTGCCTTTGATTTCAGCTCGCTTACCGTACTCAGAATTTTATCTCTATATCTATTGCTGGAATCAGCAATTGTTTTGTCAAGGTCAATTAATTTTTCCTTTAGCTGGTCGAATGTTGTTTCTAACTGACTAGCAATTCCATTAAACATTTCATCCACAGAGGTTTCCTCTACTGAATTGATTATTCTTTTCTTAACATTTTCAACATCAATGAATATTTCGTTTAACGACACAGAATATTTTTCCAGAGAATTAACGATTGCATTCTCGAGGATAGTTGCTGACGATCTTGGGTATATCATCGGCTGGGTAATATTATAAAGTTCATACAACGGCTTTATCTGTGCGAAGTACGAGATTTCACTTGGACCACCAACATAAAATGCAGTCGGGAGTAAATAATCCTGACAAATTGGTCTCAATAAAACGTTCGGGCTGAATTTATCAGGTTCATTTTCCAAAAGTTCGAGTAATTGTTCCTGTGTAAAACTTTTTCTTTTTCGTCTCAATCGGTATTCATTCTCCACAGGTTCAATCGAATATCTTCCTTCATCAACTCTAAGAAAAAGATTAACTGGTTTTACTTTTACCTGAGCATGATATAATTCTTCTAGTGTTGCACTAACATGCACAAGTTGTTCAGTATGAATTCTGAAATCTGTTATTTCTTTTTTGAATATAGGCTTAAGTAACTTTTTAACTTCATTATCCTGAGGGTCAAATATTATCAGCCCGTACTCATCAAAATAATGGAATATAAGATCTCTGAATGCTTCCTTAAATGATTTACCTTCTTTGTAAAAACTCTTCAAGCGATCGAATATTAGCGCCCTGAATTCAGTTTCTTTTATACTGCTGCTTAGTTTGTCAAAAAATTCATTGATAGAACTATCAAGATTTATTAATCCAACACTTTGCTTCAAATCATCTTCTGCAATTTCTTCTTTGTATCCAATGGTTAAGAGAGAGTTTCCTTCATCAATAATCTTTACTGTTCTGACTTCATTAAAATCGTGATCGTCAGCTTCAAGCCAGAAAACCGGCACGAAGTTGTAGTCATCATATCTTTCAGAAAGGAAACGGCTTAATTTTATTACAGTAATAATTTTATAAAAAGTATAAAGAGGTCCTCCCATAATTCCAAGCTGCTGTCCTGTTACTATGGTAAGTGTCCGCTTATCAGAAAGTTTTTTGATATTCTGCTGAGAAAGGTTGGAAGCGTTGAGTTGAGAATATTGGGATGTTAATATTTCACTTATAGTGGGCGAAAGATCGCTTCTATTTTCGGTGACATTTTTAAATATCTTAAGATAATTCTCTTTGTTCCTGAAATCGTTCGAATAAAACTCAGCTACGTTTTCAAATTCGTATAGATAGTCCAGGAAAAGATTATGATGTCCCGGTATGTCACTAAAATTAATGTACATCTGCTCCTCAGTGAATGAATTGGTGAGATTCTGGTTCGAAAGATAATGTTTTAAGAGCTATTTTAAAAAGGTGAATCTTTCAGGTTAGCACTCCTTTCCCTATTTTTAATTTAATGATTAACAAAATTCGTTTGATTCTTTGGAAATAAATTTATTAAGATACTTCACATTAAAAAGAGTTTTTAATACGATAAAAATTATTGGTTCCTTTAATCTCTCTAGAATTATGGGAAGACCAATTGTTTGGGGAATGCCCATCTCTTATTCCATTGAACCAACTAACCATTGCAATCTTCAGTGCCCTGAATGTCCATCAGGTTTAGGAACATTAACTCGGCCTTTGGGCCTACTGAAAACAGATGACTTTAAAAAGCTTATCGATGAAATTAGTGATACTGGTTTTTACATTCAGTTATTTTTTCAGGGGGAGCCCTACATAAATAAAAATCTTCCTGAGATGATCAAATATGCTCAGGATAAAAATGTATATGTCTCTATCAGTACTAACGGACACTTTGTAAATGACAATAATGTTGACATTGTACTTGATAATGCACCGGACAAACTAATATTTTCTGTTGATGGACTTGATGAAGAAAGTTACCAAAAATATAGAGTTGGTGGAACTTTCGAGCAAGCGGATAAAGGATTAAGATCATTAATCAATCGAAGAAATGAACGTAGATTGAAAAAACCTTTTATTGAATTTCAATTTATTGTGATGAAGCAAAATGAGCACCAGATGGATGAGGTCAGAAAGTACTGCAAAGAGGTTGGTGTAGATAAGCTTGTGTTTAAGACAATGCAAATATCCTCATACGAGAATGCGGTTAAATTTCTTCCAACAAATAAAAAATATCGAAGATATATCCTGGATAACAATTCCTTTGCAATAAAAAATAAAATAAAAAACCATTGTTTTGCCTTATGGAGATCCTCGGTAATTACGTGGGATGGAAGAGTAGTTCCTTGCTGTTTTGATAAAGATGCTTCAAATGAAATTGGAATTGTTAATGGGATGGCGTTTGGTGATGTGTGGAAATCAGAAAGGTATATTAATTTTAGACAAAAGGTATTATCTAGCCGAAAATCTGTTTCTATGTGCACTAACTGCACCGAAGGTCTGAAAGTTAATATATTTGAGATAGAACAATAGAATATTTATGACCAATAAAAACACAAACATTGGTTCTTTTAATTTTCGTTTTCTGAGTAAGAATACGATTATCATTGGTGCTAAAATTATCATCTCGGCAGGATTGCTTTATTATCTTATAAGCTCTGTTGAGTACAATCAAATTATTCTGGCACTCAAGGAAGCAAACATTGCCATTATCGGAATTGTCATCCTTTTAGGTGTTCTAAATATTTTTCTGCAATACTCTAAGTGGCGATTAACTTGCGTTGAAGTGCTTGCAGTAAATGATAAATTGAAAATATTCCGATCTTTATTTTTTGGCTTTTCAGCAGGTATAATCACACCACTCAGAATCGGAGAATATTTTGGAAGAGGAATTGAATTCAGAGACAAATCAATTATCCAGGTTACAGTTGCTACACTTATAGATAAATTTTTTCCTTTGCTGATGGTTGCATCGCTTGGTTCTGCTTCGAGTTTGATTTTTATTTATTTCTATTACAACGTGTCCATTTATATCGTTTTAGCCCTTTTCATTCTGATCTTTACATTTTTCTACCTGCTAATTATTCTGCTGCTTAGTAATAAATTCTGGAATAGTATTTTATTTTCGAAACTTAATTCATCAGTTAAGCTAAAACCTTTTCTTGAAAAATTGAGAATTTTTGAAAGTCTGGACAGGACCTACTTTTTTAAGATGCTTGTCATATCATTTTTATTTTACTCATGCTTCTTAATTCAATATGCTCTTTTAGTGTCAGCATTTTCTAATCATTTTGATTTTGTTCACTACCTCTGGGCGGCTAACTTGATAATGTTTACTAAAACCATAATCCCTCCAATCTCTTTTGGAGAACTAGGAATACGAGAGGGTGCTTCAGTATTTTTTATTACTCAGATGGGAGAGACTGCTTCTATTGGTTTTAATGCGTCCATATTACTTTTCATAATTAATTTGCTCATTCCTGCTTTAATTGGCGTTGGAATGTTTTTAAGAAAAAATGATAAGTAATTCATTGGGCCTGATTTTACTACTTTTTGCATTTCTATTATTTCTATTTCATTATCTCATCTTTCTACAGAGAATATTCAGAGGATTGAAAAATTTAAAGCTGACAGCAAACGAGAAACTTCCTTATGAATTCATATCAATCATAATTCCATTTCGAAATGAAGAAGCAAATATTCTGGCAAGTCTTAAGTCAATTGAATCTCAGTTTTATCCTGAGAAAAAATATGAAGTTATTTATATCGATGATTCCTCGGAGGATAATTCACTTGAGTTACTAAAAAAAAATATTAAGAAGAATAATATCAGAGTATTATCAGTTCCTGAGGACTTTTCAAAGAATGCTCACAAGAAGAGAGCAATCAGATATGGAATAGAAAATGCAAAAGGAATGATAATCGTGACAACCGATGCAGATTGTATTCACGATGAAGAATGGTTGAAATCATTAATGCAGTCATTTGATCCCGTAACCGGCTTCGTTTCAGGGCCGGTTGAGTTTGAGACAGATACTAGCTTGTTCGCAGAATTTCAGAAATTGGAATTTGCTGGTTTGGTACTTTGTGGTGCTGGATTAATTGGCTCCGGACATCCAACTATCTGTAATGCTGCAAATATTGCATACAGAAAAAAAGTATTTGACGAAGTCGGCGGCTTTAATGATCAAATGAATTTATCTTCAGGCGATGATGAACTGCTGATGCAAAAAATAGCAAAGGACTCCGATTTCAAAGTACAATTCTGCATTAATAAAAAAGCAATAGTTAAAACATCTGCTAATAAAACAATAAGAGATTTTTATCAGCAAAGGAAAAGATGGGCCAGCAAGGGATTGTTTTATAACGATAAGAGTCTTGTATTGAAGCTCATTCTAATTTATGCATTTTATGTTGGTTTGTTGGCGCAGCTAATTCTTGGATTATTTTATCATTCCATCTTTCTACTTTCATTTCTCGGTTCATTCCTTTTTAAATTTATTTTTGAATTTCGAATTCTTTATAAAGGGAAAGAAATACTTTTCAACAATCTTAAGTTAAGATATTTATTTATTGCAGAAATATTTCAGATCCCTTACATATTATTTACCGGATTAGTCGGTGCATTTGGCAACTACTTATGGAAATCACGAAAGGTTAGGCGATAATTTTTCCGCATACAACTCAGCATACATCTGTCTAATTAAATAGACACAATACTTCCGAATTCAGCCAAAATTTCAACAAAATCAATTTAAAGCAATTGGCACCTTCGTTGAACTTTATGAACTGTAAAACATAACACGGAGGTGTAAAATGAAACGGATCATAATTCTTGCAGTAGTTCTTTTTTTCGCAGTAACTTTTAATGCGGAAGCAAAAAGACATAATCACGGGGTGGGTGGATATTTCTACACACAACTCGCACCATACGGATCATGGATTGAAGTTGATTATGGAGTTGTTGTTTGGAGACCTACAATAATTCGCACTAACTGGTCGCCTTATAATGTTGGTAGATGGGTCTGGACATACGACGGCTGGTACTGGGATTCGTACGAACCTTTCGGACATATCACTTATCACTATGGCAGATGGTACTATGATGATTACTATGGATGGCTCTGGTATCCTGACTATGAGTGGGCACCGGCATGGGTAGAGTGGAGATATAATAACAACTATATCGGTTGGGCTCCGTTGCATCCTTATGCTACATTCTCAATCTCAATCGGAATATTCTGGAGTAATACTTATTACTCTCCATATCATCACTGGAACTATGTAACTTACAATTATTTCTGTGATCCTTATGTTTATAACTACTATGTTGAACCTGGATATAAATATAGAATTCACAGTGGAACAAAGCATCGTCATGACTACGGTTATCGTAACGGTAGAGTTCAAAACAGAGGAATTGATGCGAAATATGTAAGTGACCGATCCGGACAGCAGATTAAGCAGCGTGACTTAGTAAGAGTAAGTGATTCAAGAGAATTGAATCGGGATAACTATAAGAACAGAGATGAAGTCCGTACTCTTGACCTGAAAAGAGATGAACTGGTAAGAAACGATTTAGGCCGTATGGAAATCAAAAGGGAAAACAGAAAAACTTCACTCGAGCTGGATAAGATTCAGATTGGACGAAGAGAGAATGTAATGACGGAAAAAAGAAATGATAACTCGAGAGATAGAAATCTGGAAATAAGAAAGAATGAACAGACAAGAAAAGATGTGAAGACGGGTGTTGACAAAATTTTTGATCAGAAACGAACTGAGACCAAGCGTAACACTGATGTGAATACCCAGAAAAACGGCAATCATGAAACGCGAAAAAGAGAAACTGGAAAAGTCAGCACTCAAAATGAAAATGTCAGAAAGAATAATGATTTCAACACGAGAAACGAAAACCAGGTTAAAGAACAGACTCGTGTAAAAACTGACCAATCTGTTGAACTTAACAAGAAGAGACAAGAACAGAATTCCCAGGTAAAGCGTGAGAACACTAGAGTCACAAATAATGATCAAATGAAGAGAAATGAGGTTAAACAGCAGAATACACAAGTCAAGCGTGAGAACACCAGGGTAACGAATAATAATCAAGTCAAGAAGAATGAAGTTAAAGAACAGAGTAGAAAAAATAACCAGCAGAACAGTACCAGTGAGACGAAGGTGAAAACCGATAGAACAAAGGAAAAAGATAATACAAGAGAACGAAACAGAAGATAGCACTGAAGAACCAACTCTCTCTGCACACATGCGGTATCACTAACGATACCGCTTTTTTTTATATATTTCTCATTAAAATAATAATAAGCAGAAAATCAAATGCGCGACAAAGCCAATACTTTATTCTACATCCTTGGATCGTTTTTCGTAGCCAATGCGCTTCTCGCTGAATTTATAGGTGTGAAAATATTTTCACTGGAAAAATTGCTTGGTATCCAGCCTATTAATCTTTCATTTTTTGGAGAAAGCAATCTCTCATTCAATTTAACTGCAGGAGTTTTATTGTGGCCGGTTGTATTTATTATGACTGATATAATCAATGAATATTTTGGACGAAAAGGTGTGCGATTTATGTCATTTACCGCGGCAGTTCTTATTGCTTACGCTTTTCTAATGGTCTACTTTGCAATGGGCTTGAGTCCTGCTGATTTTTGGATAGAACGTAAAACAATGAATGGCACTGTAAATATGGATCTGGCGTTCAATGCAATTTTTGGGCAGGGATTATGGATAATTGCAGGATCGCTGGTAGCTTTTCTGATTGGGCAGCTCGTGGATGTTTATGTATTTCATTTTCTCCGATCATTCACAGGAAGTTCAAAGATTTGGCTTCGTGCTACCGGATCGACTCTTGTTTCGCAGTTCATAGATAGTTTTGTAGTTCTACTTATTGCTTTTTATTTTGGAGCCGGTTGGGATCTTTCGCTTGTTCTGGCAATAGGATTAGTGAATTACATTTATAAATTCACAGTAGCTGTCTTTCTAACCCCTCTTTTATATCTCCTCCATTCCTTAATTGATAGATACCTGGGACAGGAACTATCAGATAAGCTTATCGAGGACGCAGCAATAGCAAGTAAAGTAAATTAGTTGCTAATCGTTAAACTTTATTTGCACAAAATCGTGTTGTTTACTTAGGCTAATTCAGGAATTTCAAGTAATTTTGTGATGTAATTTTTATTTAAAATTTGCATCATTCATCAAATCAGAATTTCATCCCAAATGATAAAACTGAAAACGAAAGTTTATTATATCCATTCTAATCATAATCAATCATTTATCTAAGTGAAATAAATAATTACCAGGAGTTAAAATGAAAATAAGTAAAGAAGAAGCACTAGAATATCACTCAATAGAAAGAAAAGGCAAGATAGAGGTAATTGCATCAAAGCCTTGTTTAACATCCCGGGATCTTTCTCTGGCGTACACACCGGGTGTTGCAGAACCCTGCAGAGAAATTCATAAGAATGTTGAAGACGTTTATAAATACACAGCAAAAGGAAATCTGGTGGCTGTTGTTTCAAATGGTACTGCAGTTCTTGGTCTTGGAGATATTGGACCGGAAGCCGGCAAACCTGTCATGGAAGGAAAAGGGGTTCTCTTTAAAAGGTTTGCTGATATTGATGTTTTTGATATTGAGCTTGCTTCACATGATTCACAGGAAATAATCAGAACTGTTCAGATGCTTGAACCAACATTTGGCGGAATAAACCTTGAAGATATAAAAGCTCCCGAATGTTTTGAGATTGAAGAGAAACTTAAGGAAACCATGAAAATTCCGGTTTTTCACGATGATCAACACGGTACTGCAATTATTTCCTGCGCAGCACTTATTAATGCTGTGGAAGTTGCTGGTAAGAAATTGGACAAGGTGAAAATTATAGTTAGTGGTGCCGGTGCTTCCGCAATCTCTTGCTGCAAGCACTATATAATGGCAGGTGTTAAAAGGGAAAATATCTGGATGTTCGATACTAAAGGTTGTATCACAAAAGACAGAAAAGATCTTAATAAGTACAAAGAATTATTTGCTCAGGCTAAAGGATTCGCTTCACTAGCTGATGCAATGAAAGGAGCAGACGTATTTATTGGCTTGTCAATGGGTGGTGTTGTAAATAAGGAAATGGTCAAATCGATGGGTAAGGATCCAATCATTTTTGCAATGGCAAATCCGGATCCTGAAATAATGTATGATGAAGCAGTATCGGTGAGAGAAGATTTAATTATGGCCACCGGCAGAAGTGACTTTCCGAATCAGGTAAATAATGTTCTTGGATTTCCGTTTATCTTCAGAGGTGCTTTAGATGTACGGGCAGTAGCAATAAATGATGAAATGAAAATGGCTGCTACATTGGCTCTGGCCAGATTAGCAAAAGAGAAAGTTCCTGAAATGGTACTTAGAGCGTATGGTGGAGAAGATTTTACATTTGGAAAAGAATATATCATTCCTAAACCATTTGATCCGAGAGTTTTATGGTATGTTGCACCTGCAGTTGCTAAAGCTGCTATTGAAACCGGTGTTGCAAAGATAACCGAAATGAACTGGCAGAAATATGAAGAAAAGCTGAAAGAAAGACTTGGATTATCCAAAGAATTAATACGTGTGATGATTCATAAAGCACAGAAGAAACCTCTCAAAGTGGTTTATCCTGAGGGAGAAGAAGAAAAAATTATAAGAGCTGCGCACGTTGTCTACAACGATAATATGGCCTACCCGGTGCTTTTAGGGAATGAGAAGATTATCAAAGAAGAAATCGACAAATTAGGGTTTGATCAGAATGAGTTTCAGATTTTTGATCCTGAAATAAGTGAAAAACGAAATCAGTATGCTGAAGCATACTTTAAGAAGCGTTCAAGAAAAGGAGCAACACTTAAGGATACAAAAAGCCTTATGAAGAAACCTAATTATTTCGGTTCAATGATGGTCGATCTTGGAGAAGCTGATGCTCTTATTAGCGGATTGACAACCAGCTACCCAAATACTATTCGTCCTGCCCTTCATTGTGTAGGTATAAAAGATGGATTGAAGGTTGTCTCTGGATTATATATCGTTTTTGCAAAGCAAGATGTTTATTTCTTTGCCGATACAACCGTTAATGTTAATCCTACTGCTGAGCAGCTTGCGGAGATTGCAATATCAGCGGCAGATACTGTAAAAGAGTTTGATGTTACTCCAAGAATTGCAATGTTATCATTCAGCAACTTTGGCAGTTCAACTTACCCTGATTCAATAAAAGTTAAGCAGGCAACTGATTTGGTGAAGAAAATTAGACCGGACCTAATGATAGATGGCGAAATGCAAGCAGATACTGCTGTTGTTCCTGAAATAATTGAAAAAGAATTCCCATTTAGCAATCTGAAAGGGAAAGCTAATGTTCTCATCTTTCCGGATCTTAATGCCGGAAACATTGCTTACAAATTGATGGCAAGAATTGGTCAGGCATCAGTTGTCGGTCCAATTTTAATGGGTATGAAAAAACCCATTCACGTTTTACAACGCGGTGCATCAGTGGATGATATTATCAATATGACTGCTATAGCTGTAGCAGAAGCACAAGCCAAGAAAAAATAATTATATTATCGGGTGAAGGGAGGAGATTTCAATTTTCTTCCTTTCACCCAAAATCATCTTTTTCCGTTCGTTGATGCTATTTTGCATTTGACCCATTAGTCTTTTAATTTTTTCCTGCTTCTTAAAATTTTTACTTAACGATTTTATAGATTTTTTATGAAAGAAATACGAATGCTTGCTGCTATTATGTTCACCGACATGGTGGGCTATACGGCATTAATGCAGGAGAATGAAAGGCAGGCAAAATTTTTAAGAGACAAACATCGGGCAGTCCTTGAAAGATTAATTTTAGAACATCGCGGTCAAATCCTGCAATATTACGGAGATGGGACTCTCTCAATTTTTGGAAGTGCTATTGAAGCTGCAGTATGTGGAGCAAAGATACAGAAGGAATTACAGACAGAACCAAAAGTACCGCTTCGTATCGGTATTCATGCCGGTGATGTTGTTTATGATGATGAAGGTGTTTATGGAGACGGTGTTAATGTTGCTTCCAGAATTGAAAATATGGCTGTTCCTGGCAGCGTTTTAGTTTCGGATAAGATTAATGATGAACTAAAAAATCAAACTGAAGTTTCCTCAGTATTCCTCGGCAGATATGAGCTTAAGAATGTCAGGCATCCTGTAAAAATTTACGCAATAAATAATGACGGTCTGGTTATTCCAACTCAGGATCAGCTTGAAGGTAAATCCGCAGTTTCTGAAAATTCAATTGCTGTTTTGCCGTTTATCAATCTTAGTGCTGATAAAGACAACGAATATTTTAGTGACGGTATAACTGAAGAACTATTAAATGCACTTGCTAAAGTAGATGGTCTGCTTGTTACTTCACGTACTTCTTCATTTGCATTCAAAGGAAAGAATTCAGACATCAGGGAAATTGGAAAAACACTTGGGGTTAAAACAGTTCTTGAGGGGAGCGTGCGCAAATATGGAAATCGTGTTAGAGTTACTGCTCAGTTGATTAATTCAGAAAATGGGTATCACAAATGGTCAGAAACTTTTGACAGGGACCTTGAAGACATATTTGCAGTACAGGATGAACTCGCCAACTCTATTGTAGATCAATTGAAAAAAACAATTAAAATTCATAAGACTACAAAACATCTCGTAAAAGTTCCAACTGAAAACATTGACGCATACAATCTTTATTTAAAGGGATTATTTAACTGGAATAAATGGTCAGCAGATTTTATGTTTAAAGCCATAAAATACTTCGAGGATGCTGTGGCAATCGCTCCGGATTTTTCACTTGCGTATTCACGACTTGCGGCTTGTTATATATTTTTAGGTGCTGTAGGATTTATGTCGAATAAAGAAGCTTATTCAAAAGCAAAAGAGAATGCTAATAAATCATATGAGCTTGATAATTCCATCATTGACGTCCACATCACAATGGGTATGATTAAATATTTTAATGATTGGGATTGGGAGGGCGCAGAAAAGTGCTTTCTTAAAGCTCTTGAAGTAAATCCAAACTCAGCCGAAACCCGCCAGTATTATGCGATGCTTCTATCTACTCTGGGATATCACAAAAAAGCACTGAAGGAAGCTGAACTTGCTCATCAGCTCGATCCTTTGAATGCACCTATCAGCTATAGTTTGTCATATGTTTATTATAATAACAACCAAACTGAAAACGCAATTGCGCAAGCAAAAAAAACCATTGAACTCGATCCTGATTTTGGAGATGCATTGAACAGCATGGCATGGATGTATTTGAGATCAAATCAATATGATAAAGCAATCGAAATTTTCAAAAAGATTCTAGATGAGCCGACAAATATTATGAAAGCAGCTTCCGGTTTGAGCTACGCGTACGCTAAACTCGGACAAACTGAACGAGCAATGGAATTCATTCGTAAAGCTGAAACAACGGAATCAACTCATCTAACAATTGATTTGGAACTCGCTATTGTTTACACAGGACTTGGTGAATTTGATAAGGCTATTGATTCACTTCACAATGCAATAGATAAACGTCTGGGCGGATTGAATTTTATAAATGGTAGATTCTGGAAAGAACTTCAAGATCATCCACGCTTTAAAGAAATTCTGAAACGTATGAATCTGCCTCTGGAGTAGTTCTCTTCCATCTATAAATAAAAATTTCTACTATATTTTAGCTATAGGTTCTCATAGGAACTAACAGCTTCTAAAATTATAATGGATTTGTTTGAAAAAATTCTTCAATTATAAGTCTCTAATATTTTTATTCTCAATCTTCATTGTAGTTGATTGTTTTGCACAGGACACCTCCAGCAATTTTAAAGGAACTGAAATTGTCATTGCAGGAGATTACTCTGCTAGCGGCTTTACTAGATTTTTTGCAGGAGATCACTGGAGAGATATTTGGATTACTCCAATTAAGGTGCCTATACTTGATCTTCAAAAGTTTGCTGGCGGATTGACACCCTATGAGAAAGGTGGTGGACTTCAGACCAAATCTTTGAAATTTATAGGCAGCGATGGTAAAGAATACAGATTTCGTTCAATCGATAAAGACGTTACTAGAAGTCTGCCTCCGGATTTTAAGGAATCAGTTGTTGCAGATGCAATGCTGGATCAGATTAGTGTCACAAATCCTGTATCGGCGGTTGTAGCTTCTTCATTAATGGATTCAGTTGGAATTCTTAATTCGAAACCTATAATCTGTCTAATGCCTGATGACGAACAATTAGGTGATTTCAGAGATGAATTTTTCGGTGTATTAGGGATGATTGAAGAAAATCCGGAAGACTATGATAATGAGACATTAAATTTTGCAGGAGCAGATAAAATTGTAAACACTTTTAAGTTGTACATGGAACTTCAGGAAGATAATGATGAAATAGTTGATGCGGTTGAGTTTCTAAAAGCACGATTATTTGATATATTTATTGGTGATCGTGATAGACACGCCGGTCAGTGGAATTGGGCCGGATACAAGAATGGTAAAAAAAGAATCTGGAAACCGATTCCAAAGGATAGAGATTTCGCGTTTCCGTTTTACGATGGATTATTTCCACGAATGATGACAGTTGCCATCACTTCAATGGTACATTTCGATTATGATATGCCAGCTATGCTTGATATGACCTGGGAAGGAAGGCATTTGGATAGAAGACTTCAAAGTTCACTTGATAAACCTGTTTGGGATTCTGTCTCAGCTTTCATCAAAAGTAAATTTACAGATGAAACTATTGAACGGGCTGTTAAACAAATGCCTGAAGAATATTTTCAAATTGAGGGAGAACACCTAATCGCTAAACTTAAATCGAGACGTGATCAGTTAATAAATGCATCTGATGAATTTTATAATTGGGTTTCAAAATATGTGGATGTTTATTGCAGTGATAAAGATGAATATGCTGAAGTGAAAAGAGTAAATGATGTTTTTACCGAAGTGACTGTTTCCAAACGTGATAAAGATTCTGGAAACAAAAAAAAATCAATTGTGTATAATCGACTACTCGATAATACTGTCACAGATGAGCTAAGACTTCACATGATGGGCGGAGATGATCTTGTTGTTGTTACCGGACAAGTTGAAGATGGAATGAGAATAATAGTTGAAGGCGGTGAAGGAAAAGATGAATTGATTGACAGCTCAAAAGTAACAGGATATTTTTTATCTGTTACTCCTTTTACAGATGCTGAAACAAAAACTGAATTTTATGATTCAGGAAAAAAAACAAAATTCATAAAAGGTGAAGGAACTTACACAAATGATGAGGAATACATTTTACCTGAAGATCCTCAGCAAAGATACGAGCCCTTGATTGAGGACAGGTTCAGAGATTACAATGTATTAGTCCCATTTGAATATAACACAGATGATGGATTTATTCTTGGAATCGGAGGAAGAATCAATTATTACGATTTTCGAAAACTTCCATTCGCTCATCGTTTTGATTTGACAGGTTCCTATGCTACAATTTCTAAAAGAGCAGAATTTATTTTCCTTGGAGATTTCAATGATATGATTGATGGAATGAATGTGAAAATTCCTGCTAAATTTACTGGACTGGAAATTACCAGATTTTATGGCTTTGGAAATGAAACAGTTAGAGACGAAAGTTTAGTTGAAGAGGATTACTATAATGTTAATCAGAGATATGTTAGTGCTGGCTTTTATTTAGAAATTCCTGTACAAAAAGCGTTGACAATTCATTCGGGGATTTTATTAGAACTTGCTGATGTTTTAGAAAAAGAAAATACTCTCGCTTATGAACTTCAGCCATACGGTTTAGGAACTTTGGATTTCTTCGCTCTATCAGCATTACTCAGATTTGATAACAGAGATGATAAGGAAATTCCTTACTCTGGATATTATTTTGATACTTATGCAGAAATTTATCCTCCAACACTGAACAATAAAGATTTTTTTGGAAAAATCACTTTAGATGGCAGGACTTACTTAACCCCTAAATATTTACCGGATGTAACACTGGCATTGAGAGCATACAGTGAAATTGCCTGGGGTGATTATCCTTTCTATAAAGGTGCATCGATCGGAGGGAAAAAAACTTTGCGAGGATTTACTCGTGACAGATACGTTGGTGATCTTGCTGTTCTCGGATCAGCTGAGCTTCGATATTATTTGACAAAAGTTTATTTTTTAATCCCATTTCAATTAGGAATTAATTTGTTCACAGATACAGGTCGCGTTTTTTATGGAAGCGAAGAATCTGCCAGATGGCACACTTCGTATGGAGGCGGGTTCTGGTTCAGCATTAATGACAGAGCGATTAATTTTTCTCTGAACATTGCAAAATCACCGGAGACTTTAAGATTTTATATTAGTGCAGGACAAATGTTTTAGTTATGAAATACTTAAACCTAACCTATTTGCTAGTACTTCTTATTTTGTTATTTAATACTGAAATACATTCTCAGGAAAAATCAAACAGTCTTCTTGGCGAATATAATTTTGAAGGCGCAACTTTATTTAAACTGAACAAGTCACTAAAAGAAGTCAGCGGACTCGCATTATTAAATGACCTAGAATTACTCACTCACAATGACGAAGAAGGAATAGTTTATACCTTAAAAATTACTAACTTCGAAATGACCAGTAAACTAAAAATAGGTGATGAGAAAGTCCAGAAGGATTTTGAAGGAATTGCTGCTGTGAATAATTCAGTTTATATGGTAACCAGTAACGGAGTCATATTTAAATTTAATCATTTAACGAAGAATGAATTTGCAGATTTTGAAATGTTTAAAACCTCTCTAAAGATTGAAAATGATGTTGAAGGATTGTGTTATGACAGAACTACAAATTCATTACTTTTAGCTTGCAAAAATGAACCCGGGATGGGTAATGCAAATTCAAGAACAATCTACTCATTCAACCTGAAAAAAATGAGTCTTGAACGCTCTCCGAGATTTGTGATCTCATTGAAAGAACTTATGCAGAAGTTTGGATTTAAGGATTTTGCACCTTCAGGTATTGAAAAAAATCCATTGAATGGAAATTTTTTCGTGATTTCATCTAATCCTCCGTCTGTTATCGAATTGAATCCGCAAGGAAAAATTTTAGCAGCAACCAGACTAAATCCTAAAGTAAATCCACAGGCTGAAGGAATAACTTTTCTCAAGGATGGAACTATGCTGATTTCAGATGAAGGTCAAAAAAAATCCGGAACGATCTCAGTCATCAAATTAAAATCAAAAACCAAGAAATGAAATATAATCCTGCAAAAGTATTCTTGATTGTAATATTTGTATTCAGTTCAACATCTGTTCTTTCATCTGTTCTTCCAGATTCATTATTATCAAACATTGATGAAAATATTTCCTATAAAATTATACTTATCGGAGATGCAGGTGAACCGGCAAAAGATATTAAAGAGCCAGTTCTTCAGGGGTTAAAAACTGAAGCATCAATTATTCCTGAAAGCACGCTGGTTATTTTTCTTGGTGACAACATTTATTCAAATGGGCTTCCTGCTGAAGATGATCCTGATCGGAAGGAATATGAAAGGCGAATTGATGAACAGATTAATACAGTTGTAGAAGCCGGTGCGCAAGGTATCTTCATTCCTGGTAATCACGATTGGGCTCAGGGAAATGATGAATGCTGGGAAAGAATAATACGACAATCTGAATATATAAATGATAAAGAAATTGATAATATTATATTCTTACCAATAAGCGGCTGCCCCGGTCCTGAAGTCTTGAACATTGCAGATCAAATCAGAATTATTATACTAGATTCGCAATGGTGGTTTCAGGATGAAAATCTTCGTCCCGGACCATCAGATAGTTTATGTTCATTCTGCACTGAGGAAGAAATAACTGGTGCGTTGGACAGCGTTCTTAATGCATCACAAGATAAATTAGTCGTAATTGCTGCTCATCACCCATTAAGCACTCACGGACCACACGGTGGTTATTTCACCTGGCAAGACCATATCTTTCCATTAACTAATCTGAATGAGTATCTCTGGCTTCCTCTTCCGATCATTGGCTCGCTATACCCGCTGATCAGGGGAAGCGGTGTTTCTAGTCAGGATATTGCAAGCGATAATTATCAAAATTTTAAAATCAAAGTCGAGTCAGTTTTATCCAAATATTCAGGAATTTTATATGCATCAGGGCATGAACATGCTTTGCAAATATTAGAAGGAGTTAATGATAATATTTATGTTGTCAGTGGAGCAGGGATTTGGGGACATGTTGAAAAAGCACTGGGAGAAGGGGAGGATACAATATTTGCCGGGAGGTTTGAAGGTTTTGTTTCCCTCAATATTTTTAGTGATGAACGAATCCAATTAAATGTATTAAGAGTAATTAATGAAAATGGAGACACACAAAACGTATTCTCAATGTGGTTAGAGAAATGACAATCTAAAAATCATTTTTTATATTAGTGCATAGTAGAATTCGAATAATATGAAACTCATTTTTTCTTTTTTGCTGCTTCTGCTGAATATTTCAATTTTATATCCACAGTCTAATTCACTGCCTGACTCCATTACTGTAATTCCGAGCGAAATATATTCTGCAGGCGGATTACACAAATTCTTCTTCGGCGAACACTGGCGTGGAGTCTGGACGACTCCAATCAAAGTTGAAGTTCTTAACCTTGATAAATTTGCCGGTGGATTGATTCCAATTGAACGAGGTGGGGGATTGCAAACCAAATCGCTTAGATTAAAAGGGCAGAACGGAAAAATATGGAAATTCAGATCAATCGATAAAGATCCTTCTAAAGTATTACCGGAGGAACTTCGCGAGTCAATTGCAGAAGATTTGGTAAAGGATCAGATTAGTTCAGCAAATCCCTATGCAGCACTTGTTGTTGCATCAATTCTTGATGCTGTAGGGGTTCTGGATGCTGCACCACAGTTAGTGTTTATGCCAGACGATGAAAAACTTGGTGAATATAAAATTGAGTTTGGCGGAATTCTTGGATTCATTGAAGAGCATCCTTCCGAGGGAGAAGATGACTTCCCAGGTTTTGAAAATGCAATTGATGTGAAAGGAACTTATAAACTTTTTGATTACTTAGCTAAAAAACGAAATCAAAAAATTGATGCCGAAGAATTCCTGGAAGCACGATTGCTTGATCTAATTGTTGGCGATTGGGACCGTCATATGGACCAATGGCGATGGGCTAAATACGAAGAAGCAGATGGGAAGATCTGGAAACCAATTCCACGTGACAGGGATCAGGCATTCTCAAAGTATGATGGACTTTTCCCATTCATAGCTGCTTATCTTATTCCTCAACTAAATCATTTTGGAGAAGACTATCCTCAGATTGAAGACCTTACCTGGAACGGCAGATTTCTCGACAGAAGAGTTTTAACAGAGCTTGATAAAAAAACCTGGGATTCTGTTACAGCTTATGTTAAATACTGTATCACCGATGAGGTAATTGAAGATGCAGTCAAACACCTCCCACCGGAAGTATATACGATTTGTGCTGATGAAATTACTTCCAAGCTAAAATCACGAAGGGATAATCTGCAATGGGCTTCTGATGAGTTTTATGGTCTTGTTAACAAGTATATTGATATTTTTTGCAGTGATGAAGACGATTATGTCGAAGTCAACAGAATGGATGATAACTCAACAATAGTTTCTATATTTAAAAGAGACAAATCTTCAGGTGGGGGAAAGGGCGAACCGCTCTTCTATAAAATTTTTGATAACCAAATTACCAAAGATTTGAGAATTCATTTAAACGAGGGAGATGATAAGGCTTATGTTTATGGAGAATGTTCAGAAGCACCGGTGATTAGAATTGTGGGAGGAAAAGGAAAAGATGAATTAATTGACGAATCAATTGTTTTTGGTTACTTTCTTTCTATAACTCCATTTTCATCAACTCAGGGAAAAACAAAATTTTATGACAGCGGCGATAATACTTATGTGGAGGAAGGACCAGGAACATCATTCGATGATTCATTTTGGCCTGAACCAAAAGATGATTTTGAAAAATACGAACCGCTGCAGCTTGACAGAGGTCATAACTGGCTTCCGGTTCCAATTCTCGGTTTCAATACTGACTATGGTCTGACAATAGGCGGAGGAATTCAACTGAATCAATATGGCTTTAGAGCAATTCCACAAGATTACATGCAGCAAGTTACTCTAAGTTATGCAACTCGATTTGGAAATATTACAGCAGCATACGAAGCAGATTTTTACTCAGTGCTTAGAGGCGGACGACTGAACGTGCTGCTGCAATTAACAGAACAATTCGTTGCGAGGTATTTTGGATATGGTAATGAAACATCCTTTGATATAGATTTGGAAAATAACAATTACTACAAAGTAAATCAGGAGTTAGTGACTTTATTTCCAACACTGTTTTACGATTTTAATCATATCTTGCAAGGCAGCTTTGGAATATCTTTTATCAGATCACAAACCTCTTTAGAAAATGATACACTTCTCACCGGTTTCAGGTATGAAGATTATGGCTTGGGTAAAATCAGTCCATTAGGTTTTCATCTCGGTCTTGCAATTGATGGCAGAGATAATGAAGACTACCCAACTAAAGGTTATTATATAAAATTTACCAGCCGATTATTTCCGGAAATATTTAGTGATCCGGAAGGATTTTATTATGCAGGATTCGATCTTAGAAGTTATTTAACACCTGAGTTCAGTTCGTTCGCGACTCTTGCCTTGAGAGCAGGAGGAAGTAAAGTATTTGGCAAGTATCCATTTTTTGCAGGAGCTACTGTAGGAGGTGAAAATAGTTTGAGAGGTTATAACGATAAAAGATTTTCTGGTGATGCTGCATTATTTGGCCAGGCTGAACTTCGACTTTTTGTTACACAAATAAATATCATTTTAAAGAGCAGGTTAGGAGTGAATCTTTTCGCTGAAACAGGAAGAGTATTTACAGAGAATGATAATTCTAATAAATGGCATCCATCCTACGGAGTTGGACTGTGGGTTTCATATCTCAATTCGATGATCATCGGTTCATCATATGTTGCTTTTTCGCCTGAAAGAACAACTTTTTATCTTGGTTTAGGGATAGCGTTTTGAGATGAAGATACACTCTTTCTTCATTTGAACATTTTATATATTTCATACTGGCTTCTAACACTAACTCCCTGTGTTTTCAATCTATATTCATTACTCTGGTTCCGGTCAATAATTCTGGCTTTCTGATTATCATTCCATTGCAGATCAATCATCTTCTGCAATCGCTTTTGAATTTCTTTGTCATAAACAGGGAAAGCGACTTCAACTCTTCGGCTTAAGTTTCTTTTCATCCAATCTGCGGATGCAAGAAAATATTTTTTATCACCATTGTTGTGGAATATGTAAATCCTGGAATGTTCAAGAAATCTGTCAACAATACTAATTACTTCGATATTTTCACTTAAATCTTTTACACCTGGTAATAGACAGCAAATGCCGCGTATAATTAATTTTATTCTTACTCCAGCCTGTGAAGCTTCGTACATCTTTTTAATAATCTTTTTGTCTTCAAGACTATTAAGCTTTAAAGATATTTCTGCAGTTTTTCCTTCACTTGCAATTTTAATTTCATTATCAATCAATTCAATAAGAGTTTTTCGCAGGTTGAAAGGAGCGACGAGTAAATGCTTGAATTTCTCCTGCTCACTTTTTCTTTTAAGAAAATTGAAAACCTTTTTTATCTCTTTGCCAAAGTCCTGATTCACAGTCAACAGACCATAATCAGCGTAGATTCTCGCAGTCTTTTCGTTAAAGTTTCCGGTTGCGAGATAAGAGTAAAATCTGAACTTGCCTTTTTCTGTTCTTTCGACAAGACATACTTTTGAATGCACTTTTAGTCCCGGAAAACTGAAATAAACTTTCACTCCGGCTTTCTGCATAGCATCTGCAGATGCGAAGTTTGTTTCCTCATCGAACCGTGCTTTCACCTCAACAAAGACGGTGACATCTTTTCCATTTTCTGCCGCCTTAACAAGTGAACGGATGACCAATGAATCCTCGGCAATTCTGTAAAGAGTTATCTTAATGGATTTAACATTAACATCGTCAGCAGCTTCCTCCAGAAATTTTAACACATAACCGTAAGACTGATATGGATAACTGAGCAGAATATCTTTTTGTGAAACCACATCAAATATTGAAACAACACCATCAAGATCCTTACAATTCTGCGGCGGCATTGCATCATATTCAAGATGCGGCTTGTTAAATTTCGGAAAGCTAAAGAAGTCATTGAAATTATGATATCTTCCGCCCGGAATAAGGTCATCCTTCTTTAGTTGAAGTGTTTCCTGAAGAAATTTCAAAAAATCCTGAGGCATATCCTGATCATAAAGAAAACGAGACGCTGCACCGGTTTTTCTTTTTGATAATCCTTTTTTGATTTTGGAAACCAAATCACCGCTGAACTCATCATCTATATAAAGTTCCGCATCGCGAGTAAGTTTCACTGAATAACAGCTTTCAACCTGGTAGCCGGGAAGTAATGATGGCAAATTTATTTTTACAATATCGTCAAGAAATATCACAAATTGTTTCTCGTTCTCTGTTGGAAGAGTAACAAATCGTCCTAATTTATCTGCAGGAATTTCTACAATTGCATACCTGAACCTTTGCAGCTTCGCTCTGTTTGAAGGTTTAGTCTTTTTCTTAATTCTTAATTTTACGGCAAAATAAATAGCTCTGTTGTGAAGGAAGGTTGATATTTTATTCTTATCCAAAAGTGTTGGCTGCACATACGGCACCACCTGATCAAAGAAATAGTTCTTTATAAATTCCTTCTGATCATCATTTATAGATTGATCATTTACTAGAAAAATATTTTCATCATTTAATCCTGGAATTATTTCTTCCCGATAAATCCTTCCAAACTCTTCCTGCTGAGTATGAACGGTTTCTCTTATTTTTTTTAGAAGAATCCTCGGTTGAAATGGTAGTGCTTCACGTGATTTTTCTTTCAGGTTTAGCAAACTTCGAAGCGAGGCAACCCTCACTCTGAAAAATTCATCCAGGTTTGAAGAATAAATCGCCAGAAATTTAATCCGTTCGTAAAGAGGTACTGATGGATCTTTTGCTTCCTGCAATACCCGGTAATTAAAAGAAAGCCAGCTTAGTTCACGATCGAAAAATATATTTTCTGCCATAATCAGGTCGACATTTATTCTAGATATAATTTTGGGTATTCGAAGTAAAGAAACTTGCATGTGTTCTTACCAAGCTCATTCCATTTTTTATCTAATTGTAATGCTACGATACCGCAAGTAGGAATATTCTCAATGTAATTGTTGGAGATATGATTGTTCAAAAGTGTAAGCCCGGGATTGTGTGCGAAGATCATCACTGAATTATATCTCTCATCAATCTTATTTAATGCTTTGATTATAGTATTTGAAGAAGCTTCATACAATTCTTCATTATACAAAATCTTTTTTTCAGAGTAGCCAATTTTAGATGCTATTTCTAGAGCTGTCTTTTTGGTTCGTTTTGCCGGGCTTGATATTATCAGATCAGGGATAACTTTTCTATCCTTCAATACTTCGCCCATAAATGGAGCATCGCGTTTTCCACGACTATTTAGTGGGCGGTCAAAATCAGGAATACTCTGGTCTTTCCAGTATGATTTGGCGTGTCTTGCGAGATATAGAGTTTTCATAATGCTTTGAATCACAAATACTTTTATATGCGAAAGCTAATGATTTGAAATGAGGAAATTTACTCTGCAATATTAAATAATTGTGATAAATATCACCATAGGAGATATAAATAGAATCTAACTTTTATCACAAATAATAGAATTTTAGAAATACAATAAAATAATGGAGATAAACAGAACAATATTTACTTTGCAAAAAACTAATATTACAAGGCATAAGTATGAATAACGGGATTCTTAGCAAAGTAAAGGAATTTATTGGAAAGACCTTCCGTGAAAAAGGTTCTTCCGATTCATTTTATCATAATTTTACTCATACCGCTGAAGTTGCAAAAGCAGCCGAAGAAATAGCAAATGCTATTGGTATTAACGAGAACGATAAGGAAGCTCTGCTTATAGCTTCATGGTTTCATGATATTGGACATATTCAATGCTGTGAGGGACACGAGGATGTTGGGATAGAAATGGCTACTAAATTCCTGAAAGAGAATAATTATGCTGATGAAGGTATAACAAAAGTTGTTTCCTTAATCAATGCCACCCGGATGCCCCGGGATCCAAAGAATATTCTCGAAGAAATAATCTGCGATGCTGATCTTCATCACCTTGGAACAAGTAATTTTGAAGTTAAAGGAAATCTTTTCAAGAGTGAGATTGAAGCATTAAATAGTTGTCAGATTGCAGAAGCAGATTGGCTGAAGAATAATTTGAAATTTTTCAATCAGCACAAATTTTATACTGAATATGCGAAGCAACGGTTCGAAACTCAAAAAAATATTAACTATATTAAGATTGAGAAGAAACTAAAGAAGGTTAATAAAAAAATGGAAGAGGAAAAACAGCCTGGATTTGAGGAGAAGAATAAGGAGAAGAAGAAGGATAAAGAAAAGGACAGTGTAAAAGTAAAAGATGCCGGTCGTTCCATTGAAACAATGTTTCGGAATACAGTTCGTACACACGTTGATTTCAGCTCAATGGCAGATACGAAGGCTAACATAATGATTAGTGTTAACACGTTAATACTTACAATTATTGTAAGCATAATGATAAGAAAGCTGGATTCAAATCCCCATTTAATTATTCCTACAGCAATGTTAACTCTTACGAGTCTTGTAACTTTAGTTTATGCAATACTCGTAACGCGTCCTAAAGTAACCCGTGGAATATTTACTGAAGAAGATATCAAGCAGAAAAAAGTGAATCTCCTTTTCTTTGGTAATTTCCATAAAATGACTTTGAAAGACTTCAGCTGGGGTATGAAGGAAATGATGAAAGACAAAGAATTTCTTTATGATAATATGATAATGGATTTTTACTACCTCGGACAGGTGCTCGGTCAGAAGTACCAAAAGCTGAGAATCTGTTACACGTTTTTTATGTACGGATTAATTATCTCAGTTATTGCTTTTGCAATTGCCTTTATCCTGAACCCGGGAACAGACTTAGGTCCTTTAATTGAGTAACGGATCGGTGCATTCCAGTGAGTGAAACCACTCTGGAATCTATGTTTATTGAATTCTTTCAGATTCTAGACAAGCCAGAATGACTAATTTATCTCAGTACTACGTAACGTGAGTGAGTAGAATATAATTACTCTTATAATTCTTTCTCAAATTTTGCGTCTTCAATCAATACCGGGAAGAAATATCCTGCACCAAAATCTTTATCAACGACAACTTTTCCTTCTGCTGTAATAATTTCACCAACCTGAACTTCCTGATCTGAAGTTATAACAAGATCAAATTCATTTTCGCTTCCGGTTCCGTCTTGAATATGTATCCAGTTTCGTTTCATTATCTGCTTGTTGAACTTAACAACTTTGCCCTTCACTTTTACCATTTCTCCATTTAGTGTTGATTTGTCACTATAAATCTGTTTAATAGTTTTGCCATCACTCAAAGGTTCAATTTTGATTTCTTGTTTTTCACCAGAGAGGACACCGGAATGAATTTTCTTCATTTCATCGGGTGTAGGAGATTTACGGGCATCTTCGACAAATAAAATTTCGTCAAATGATTTGTCAATATTATCACTCTTAAATTCTTCTATTACCATATATCTTGAGAAATAAACAGTTTCACCAATTTCAATTTCCATAGTTGGTACTGCAATCCAGAAATCCTCTTTATTTTCAGTCACTTGCAAGTATGTATAACCTTTAGCAGGAATTTTATCAATAACTTTAGCAATATGAGGCTCGCTCTTCATTGCTTCTTGTTCGGTCAACTCCTGTTTATCTTCGCCTGCACATCCAATTAAGATCATAAAATAAACTAAAATAAGGGATAATACTTTCATCTTTTTTCCATAATTATGTTAATAAATAATTGTTGCAAATATACTCATTCAGGTGCTTATTTTATTGGTTGAAATTTTACTCCGGTTTACTAGAGATACCGAGATTCATTAATACGAATCATTTTATCCTATTATTTATTATCTTTTTAGTGAAAATTTTTAAATAGTTACAATTATGCTAAAAAAAATTACTCTTGGATTATTACTTTTATTTCTCACTAACATTTCATCTGGTCAGAACTTTTGGGAACGAATCCAAAGTCCGACAGATAACTTCCTGAGAACATTACATTTTTCCGATAGCTTAACCGGATGGGTTGGGGGAGATTCTGGTTCGATATTTTTTACAAGTGACGGTGGCTTGAATTGGATTCAGCAACAGACCAATACAAATAGTAAAATAATGAGATTATTTTTTCTTGATGATTACAGAGCCTGGGCATTAGCCTGGGCGGATGCAGGTTCTGGTGATAATTCGTTCTATGGGACGGAAATTCTTAAAACTACTGATGGTGGTGAGAACTGGAGTATTGAGCAATACAGAGACGAAAATATTTTTTTAAGAGGAATTTATTTTTTAGATACTCTGAAAGGATTTGCAGGTGGTGTGCCGGGACAATTTCTGAAAACAACAGATGGCGGCTTAAACTGGGAGCCTGCAAATATTGACTCTGGAATATTTTCGCATTTCCCTGTTATAGATTTTAAGTTTTTTAATCAATTATACGGATTCGCATGCGGCGGTCGTTTTGATATTGCTGGAGTTATCTGGAGAACGACTAACGGAGGAGAAAGTTGGGCTCCGCTAGACGCTCAATATTCGCCTGCCGATGAAGTTTGGGATATTCATTTCTTCGATTCACTTCATGTTATGGCTATTGGTGGTGACCCGGATTTATTCGGTGTCGGGATAATGCATTCAACTGATGCCGGAATCTCCTGGAGTTATGAAGAAATTGGAGTGTTCGGTCAGGCATTAGCACTTTCTTTCAGAACTGAGAATGAGGGATGGGCTGTTGTTCCTCAATCTGAAACTTTTGTTGCTACTTTCGACTATGGAGTTAACTGGCTTTCCTATCCAACCCCCGACAGCTCGAAATTATATGACATACAATTTACAGATTCTCTCATAGGTTATGCAGTTGGTGAGGAGGGAGTGATCGCTAAGTATAGATATCAACCTCCAGACTTTGTTAGTGAGGAGTTCTCAACAATAGTTAAAGATTTTATTCTTTACCAAAACTTTCCAAATCCTTTTAATCCAGCAACTACAATCAGCTTTAATTTGTCGGAACCAGGGCAAGTATCATTAAATATTTATAATGTTCTGGGAACACGAATCACTACACTTTTAGAAGATTATAAATCGAATGGTAATCATAGTGTAGTGTGGAATGCTGAGAATGAGCCTAGTGGTGTCTATTATTTCCAACTGAATGTTTATGGGAAACTGGAGACGAGAAAAATGATGCTGCTAAAGTAGTTAGTAGTATCTACAAATATTTTTCCGATCGATTTAAACTTGTTCTAGGTGACTTATCTAAGTAAGATCATTTTCTTTGTATCTACAAATGAACCTGCCTGTAGTTTATAAAAATAAATTCCGCTTGGTAATCCGTAAGCATTTCCGCTGGAGGCGGATTCGCCTTTGGTGGAAAAATTTACTTCATAGGTTCCAGGTTGTTTATCTTCGTTAACCAATATAGCAACCTCATTACCCAGTACATCAAAGACTTTTAGTGTTACAAATCCGAAATCAGAAATCCGAAATCGGATATTTGTGCCGGGATTAAATGGATTCGGGTAATTCTGTTCTAATCTGAAATCAGAAATTATCCCAGTAGTTTGCTCAACATTGACAGATGAAAGTTCTATTCGAGCTGACCAAATTTGATAGACACCAGTTCTGTTATCCATCCACACCGGCCAAAGTGAACTATTTGATGATGTAATAGAAATATTATCTCCCTGGTAACCCTGTCCTAATCCACCAATTGGAAGTGGTTTGAAATTCTTATCGCTGATTTCAAATTCTCGCCAGTTATCTCCTCCATTCTCTGAGCGAGCTAAGAAAACACCAGAAGAATCGGAAGTTGTATTTCTATCATCATAGAAAATAACATTCAATCCACCTTGCTTATCTACGTGAACAGCAGGGAAGTATTGGATTTTTCCATTGTTTACAGGGTCCTGGTTAACCCTTATTCCTGTTGACCATGTTTGTCCCCCATCAGTTGAACGATTCAGTATTACATCAGGATCGCTTCCTGCAGGTGCTAAATTTTTTTGAGTAGTTATAATGTAAATCCATCCATTCCTTGGTCCAACGGTTGTATCAACAGCGATATCAGGCAAGCCATTAACCCTGATATTTCCTTTTTGCGGAAAGAGACCATTTATCCCGTTCATATCAAAAGCGTTTTCAGTTACCTGCCAGGTACTTCCACCATTAGTTGATGAGGCAACGCCGACATAATCCTCAGTAAAAGGCGAAACTGGCGTGACACGAGCCCAGCAGACATACACTTTACCGTTTGGTCCCATTGTAATATCACCACCGGCACCTCGCGGCGAAGGATTATTAATTTGAACAGGAGCAGACCAGTTTACACCTCCGTCGTCGGTGAAGGCAAAATTAATTGGATAATTTGAGGTAAATTTAACCCAGGCTGCATAGCTTCTTCCATAGAATGGACTGGAAGGATGAACATCTGATGTCATTGTAGCTCGTTCAAGATCATCGTTGGTAATTGTTTTTTGATTTGACCAACTTATTCCAAAATCAGTTGAGTAATGAGAATATAAACCGGGAGAAAATCCGCGTCTTGTAAGAATAAAAGTTCCATCTTTGTTGATTGTTATTCCTGGATCTCCGCCGTGCAGAGTAATAGGTGCACCTTTACAAGTATCGGAACCATACCAACTGTTTCCTCCATTTGAAGTAACATAAATTCCTTCGCTAACAAAAAATGGATTAAAGATTATTGTATTTGCAGAAGCAAACATAATGTCTGGATTTGAAGGATGAGTTACGATAAACACTTCCGTTTGGCTAACGTTACTTGGAAATAATCTAAAGTTTTCCCAAATGATTATTGTGTTATCTTTAACGAAGTTTTGAGCTATTAGTAGGGGAGATAAAAGTAAGAAGTTATACGATTTTGAATAAAAGTGCATCATTTTTTCCTATTATTATTCTTTTTTCAAAGATAAGAATTCTGAAGATTATATGTAAGCTAAATCGACTCCGGGATGAAAAATGCAGAGTCGAATTTGGCTTGTAAATAGTTGAGGTAAATAAAAAAGCTGCTCAAGGGGTGAGCAGCCTGATTTGTATGTATTAAGTCTTATTCAACTGGAGGATATTGATTCAGAATTTGTGCTACTGCCTCATCAATAAATTGCTGTCTTTCCTCCGGTGTACCTCTATCCTGTAATGCTGCACTACCGATTCCACGCCACACTAATTCCTTTTTTGAGTTATCAACAAAATCAATTATGAGTGAAGCCTGCGTGTAATAAGAAACATCAATGTCTCTTCCATAAGGACTAGGTCCCCACCAACCGCCATAGCCATATCCATAATCGTTGACATTCATTTTTTCTGTTGTGCCGCCATGAGCATAGATTATCAAGTCGGCAATAGCGGTTTCGGCTTCGGTTAATCCTTTCGTGAGCATTTCATTGTTGATAGCTTCAAGCACTCTTTTCTTTGCTAAAGGTACATTTTCAAGTTCACTATCTTTGATAACTCCATCGTAAATGCTGAACGTACTATAAGCTGAAAAATCTGCTGCGGGATCGTAGTCATTCGTCACAGAAACAGAGGAACATCCAGCTAAGAATCCGAGAACTATTATTGCTAGGAAAAAATATTTAATCACGTTCATACTCCTAATTTATTTTTTAGATGATTTTTTTTGTTGAATTAATTTAATCATTGGTTAGGTAAAGCGAAAAACCAGTTCACTCCAACACCCAATGTTAGCATTCTGCTGTTTGCAATTGAGGTGCCTTCATAATCAATATATTCGGAATCATTCACCCAGTGATAACGAATATTCACATCCAATGATAATTCCTTATTTAAAGGAAATAGAACTCCGCCACCGAAAGCAAGTCCGGCTTCACTTCTGAATTCTGACTCATCGACCGGTGCACCGCCGCCATAAGTTCCACTGAAGCTTGTCTTATAAGAATATAAACCACCTTCCAGCAGCCCATAGAGCCTCATACCGGGTCCTGGCGATATGAATCTTATACTTATTAATGCCGGAATAACACCAACTCCTCCAGTAATGTTAGCCTCCTGTCCACCGCTCGCATATATTTCATTTACTTTGCTTTCATTAACACTTGAACGCAGGTAGCCAAGCACTAAAGCCATCCTGAAATTATCTGCAACATCGTAGTAGAAACCGACCAACCCTCCAAAACCGATATTATAGTATTCTGCGTTTTTACCAATTGGGATTACCACGTTTCCTGTGAGCTCCGTTCCATACCCATTTTGAGCAAACGAAGTAATATTCAGAACTAAAAAACAGATCGCGACAAGTAAATAATTTTTCATTTATGATTCCTAATTATTATTTAAGTTATTTTATCTACAGCTCAATTTCCATTTTCTCCCTTGCAAGGAAGCTATTATTAAATCTTTGCTTACACTTTTTCTCCATTTTTCTTAAGAATGCATCATCGTGATCTGGATCATGATGAGTAAGGGCGAGCATTTTGACATTAGCCATTTCAGCAACTTCAATAGCCTGGCTGTAACTGCTGTGACCCCAACCAGTTTTATTTTTCTGCTCTTCATCAGTGAACTGAGCATCGTGGATTAACAGATCAGCATTCTCTGCCAGCCTAACTACATTCTTATCAATAGAGTTTCCATGTTCAATATCGGTGCAAAATACCATTACTTTGCCGCCGAGTTCAATTCTGTATCCGTAAGCACCACCGGGATGCTTATGTTTATTCGTTTTAACAACCACTGGTTTTGGATTTTTTGTCTGAGTTCTGAATACTTTTTTAGTTTCACTCAGCAACATAAATTTGAACTTAGCACCCATTTTTTCAAGTTGAACAGGAAAGAATTCTTTTTGCATCTGAGTTTTGAAAATATCTTTTAGGCAAGTGATTCGCTCTCCCCAACCTAATGCAAGTAAATTGATCTTTTGCTTTTTGTCAAAGGCAGGTTCAAAAAAAGGAAATCCCTGGATATGATCCCAGTGAAAATGAGTGAACGCAATAAATATTTCATCCTGTTTATGTCTGCTTTTAATTAAATCTTTTCCTAATTCTCTTATACCTGTACCCGCATCAAGTACAGCAATATTTTTTGATTCTTTATCTCTAACTTGAATACAGGTTGTATTTCCACCAAACTCCTGAAAATCAGGACTGCAGACAGGAACAGAACCTCGGGTTCCGTAGAACTTAACTAACATTATTTAAAGTAACCTTCGGTTTTGAGCCTACTGACAAGTTCGCTGCCAAAAGAATTAATCACATCAGAAGCTTTATCAGGTTCAACAGTTTCTGAAACACCGCTCCAGATTAATTTTTTGTTTGTTGTTTCATAAATGTTCGTTTCAAGAACAACGACTACATTTTGTGAAAGATAACCAGCGCTGTTAGCATATGAAATTCCCGCATAATAATAACCGTAAAATCCATAATAAGAGTTGTATGGAATGGTATAAAGATATCCGGCTTTGTAATCGCGGTCAGCATCTACGGCAACCAGTCTGGAAACCACAACGGCATCTACATCCAATTCTTTAAAATATTTTTCAAATGATGTTGAATCAACAGCAACATCGTAGGGCATATGATCCATTGACACCACAGCTGAAATTCCACCATCATTAAAAGCTCTTGCCATTCCGTCCTCAAAGTTTCTTCTGAGCAGAGGTTTTTCCTTGTTCACAATCCCGAGGACAAGAACTTTTTGAAGATTTCCTTTTTGATAAGTATCGTCCTGCCATTCACCTATAATGCTGGTTTTGGTTGTTGAACAAGAAAAGAAAAGAACTGTTAAAAAAGTTAATAGAGAGATCAAGAGGATAGGTGTTTTTTTCATTTATCTATTCCGATTTAAATGTGTTTAAATAATGTAAAATGTATTATTAAAATTTTAATATAAGGGATATCCAACTCCGACTGGCGGATAATAACCAGCGCCGTATGGACCACCCCATGCTCCGGGAACATATACTCCAACACCAATGCTAACTTGCCCTGTACCACAACCTGATAGTAAAAGTATCAGCAATAAGGTAAGACTCAGTATTAATAATTTAATTTTAGTCTTCATCTTTAATCTCCTTAAATTCACCTTTTTCTAATGGCCATTTCTGAACAGTGAAAACAGCACCAGATGGATCAGCAATGATAGCTGCGTTGTTACCGGCAATACCTTCAGTTCCTAAATAAACTGTACCACCAAGCTGGTCAACTTTTTTAACTATTTCCGCAGGATCTTTAACTGCAATGTACGGCATCCAGTGCGGCTTAACATTTTCAAATGGAATTTTGATTATACCTGCTCTTGGTCTGTTTTCTTTTTCAAGAACGTGATATTGATTTTCTGCTCTGGTATCAAATGTCCTTTGGTTATATCCAAATAACTCTGTGTAAAAGTTAACTGAATTCTGAACATCGTTCGTCCATAATTCAGTCCAAAACCATTCGTTATAGATAGGATCTTGATTTACAGGATCACCACTGCTGGATTTAACAAATGCCAGCACAGCATTCTGCGAGTCAAAAATAAAAGAAACGGTACCTCTGTTCGGAAGTTCAAAAGGATCTCGATAAATGCTACCGCCACTGGATTTTGTATAATTGATAGCCTGATTCATATCAGTAACTGAAAGGTAACTGATCCACTGAGAATATCTTTGCCTCGCTTCTACATCGCGCAGCCTAAAAATTCCCGCTATAGGTTTTCCATGGTGTAAAACAACAGTATAATCATTATCTGATTCACCAACATCAATGAAGGTCCAGCCAAATAATTCTGAATAAAACTTCTTGACAGCGGAAACATCATCAGTCATCAAATCTCTCCAGACAAATTTTCCGGGATGGGATTCGTTTGTTGGAGTTGTGTTTATGGGAGGTACTATTGGTAAATCTGGTGAACAGGAATAAATGATAGATACAAGAAAGATAAATATTAGTTGTTTTTTTAGCATATTATTAAAAACAATTCTAAGAATAAAAATTTATATTAAAATCTATAAATAATATAGAAAAAACTAACGGTAGTTATGAACCATTTAATAAGTGTTAATTTCTTTATTAGAGTTCAAAACCAAGTAATACTTTGATCTGCGAATATTTAAATTCTGATTGGCGATCAATTGAACTTTCATCTGCCTCAGGTGTAATATCAATTTTGTTTTGAAGCGTTTGTGAGCCAAATGAGTAAACAACTCCAACTGTCAGTTCTGATTTCCAAACATTAAATGTTGAACCACCGGCAATATGTATTAGATCCCAGGCTGCGTAAGGCGCAAGATTTGTGGTTGTATTATCTACAGAGGCTGAGAAATCACTTGTAACGCTTAAAGAAAAAATAAGACTGTCAGTTGCAAAATAATCCATTCCAAAGCCGAAGTTAATTACACTCTTTGCTTCGTGTGACAAATCATTCGTTAAAGTTTCTCCAGAACTTTGAGATTCATAAGGTTCAGTATCAAGAACACTAAACCGATTAATTGCATCATACCATTCAGCGCTTAGATGCAGTATTGTCTTTCCAATTCTATATGCACCGCCTATGCCTACCGCCCAAGAGGAATTAAATTCCGATTCAACTTCTTCCTGAAAATTACTCTCAAACCTGTTTGTATCTATACCGGAAACAAATAGATGCGTCCCGACAGAACCAGAACCAAACATGTTCAGACTTGGAGTTGAAACTGTAACTCCCAGAGTTAATGGATTAAGGTTGAATCCTATTCCTGCTTTTAGTAATGCGCGGCAGTTGTTATATCTGTAATTATTAATATTTGAGTAAGAGGCTATTTCACCATTTGACTGCAATGCCTGAAGAATAGTAATTGATGATGCCTTGTGGCTTCGGTAAGAAACATAGCCTGTAAATCCTAAACCAATTACTTTACTCAGTTTTGTAGAGTAAGTGATACCTCCCCAGACATCATTAAATTTTTTTTCACTATTTATTCCACCAGCAAAACTTTCTTTACCCGGTGAGGATGCGATTACTTCGAGTGAATCAATAACTCTGGCGGAAAACTCAACGTTTGCGTTCTGTCTGGTTAATATTGAAAATGCCAGACGATCATCTCCCAAAAAATCAAAAGCGAGATCGAATGCAACAAAGTTTGGTGAGGGAACGATTGATGAATAATCAAGATCTTTTCCTTCAGCAGCTCCATCTACTATTTTATAATTGTCTAATTGATAAACCTGTGCACTCAAAATAAACTTAACATCAGGGAAGAGGGCAATAGCACCAGGATTATAGAATGTTGCACTTAAATCAGAAACACTACCAATTACTGCACCGCCAAGTAATGTTGATCTTGTTCCGTACTGAATATTCCAATAATTGTTTTCCTGCGCAAATAATTGAATCTGTAGTAAGACAATGAATAAAAGAAGCAGTAGTAATCTTTTCATGTTCTGACTCCTTAAAAAATGTATTTGAGTGAAGTTTCAATACGGTAATCAGATTGAGATGCGTTTTCAGATTGAGGTTCATTATCATACTCAAAGTAGAAGGTTAGGTCCCAGTAAAAATCTAAAATCATCTCCCAGCTTAACTCCGCATTATAATTAAATCTGAATCTGCCTAAATTACTAAGGCTTGGAAATATATTTGTAAAAGTTAAAAATGTAGCCTTGGGATGTTCATACTTAAAAAATTGGTATTGAGCACTAATTAAACCCTCAACATTATAGATAGCTACAGTTTGATCTGTCTTGGCTTCTCGGTTTACAGATATACCAGCTAAACCATAAAGCCACTGATTTTGAGATTGAATGATATTATTACCTATTCCACCTCCTAATGATGTTCTTAGCTTTATGCCCAGTTCGCTGTTTTCCTGGAGTGATATAATACCAGCGCCAAACCATTGATATTTGAGATTATGTTGATAGGAAAATGACAGATCATTTTTGCTTGAAGTGATTTCCTCATCTGTTGTTGTTAAAACTGAGTTCAAAGCTAACTCTGATACATTAATTTTTGTCCGGTATTTTGCATTTCCGCCCAGACTAATTTGTCCGATGCTGCTTGCTTTGGTAAAACTAAATCCGAGTTTAACGGATCCCTCAATTATATCCCAGAAAGATTCTTTGATTCTATTAATTCTTACAATGTATTTCAAAAACAAATTATGCTCCATCGTAACTCCTTTTACAGTCATCCTATCTTCGTCTTCTCCCGGAGCTATTGAACCAAAAAATACTCTGCCGTCTGCAACTTCAATTTCAAAGAAATTTTTTGTTGTTATACTTTTAATTTTATTCCATTGAATTTCGATTGTCTCCATATTATCGGTTTTGTACGTGAGTATTCCAACCCGCATAAATTTAACTTCACCAGTTATCTTATCTCCATTTTTCAAAACAACTACATCGGTTCTTTGTGCAAATGATGGAATACTTAAGAAGAGAAAAATAATTACTATGGAGAAAAAATTTATATTTAAAAATGATGTTAATAGCATAGCGCTCACTTCAAAACTATTCAGTCTTCTCAGGTCCGAGAAGAATTGCTAACCACCGGGTTTCATCGGAGCTGTCAAGAGCGATCTTTATTGTAATTGTGAGAGGGACAGAAAGCAACATACCAATTGGGCCAAGTACCCATCCCCAGAATATTAAGGAAAGAAATACAACCAGAGTTGAAAGACCCAATCCTTTTCCCATAAATTTTGGCTCAAGGATATTTCCCATAATTGTATTAATGACGACGTAGCCAATAAGAACAACTAGGGCCTTACCGAAGCCAAATTGAATTATTGTCAATAACACTGGTGGGATTAATGCGATTATTGAACCGATTGTCGGAATAAAATTGAGTGCAAATGCAAGCACACCCCATAGCAGGGGATAGTCAACCCCGATGATCAGTAGTAGAAAATAAACAAGCAAACCTGTTACTAAACTAATCGCTGTTTTTATTGCAATGTATTTGTTTATGTTTTGGGCTACTGCCTGAATTCTTGAAAGAGATGCCTCAGGGTCAGCAACCATTTTTTTAATTTTTGCAGGAATGCTTACTTCTTCAAGCATAATGAAAATAACTGTCAGCAGAATAAGAAAACCATTTGCAAATAAATTGCTCACCTGGTTGAATGTATCACCAACAATGGTGAAAATCACAGATGGATTAAAAGAGTTGGATATTTGAAAGTCAGATTCAATTATTTCATGCTCAACTAACCATGCAATTACAACTTGTGTTTGACCTTGAAGTTTTTGTTCATAGACCGGAAGTTTTGTTAAAAAATCGTTGACTGAAGTTCCAATTAAAACGCCGATCAAAAAAATAAATGAAAGGAAGATAAGTATTATTAGCACTAAAGCTATTCCTCTGGGAACTTTTTTCTGCTGAAGCCAGATGAAAGGAGGTAAAGCAATGATTGAAATAAATAGCGACAATAAAAAAGGAACAACAATTGACTCTGCAGCTTTCATTCCAGCAACGACTATTACGAAGCTGGCGAGAATCAGCATTAGCTGAAAAGTTCTGGAAGAGGTATTTGTTCTATCCGTCATAATAATAATTCTGTGCAGAGAAAATTAATTTCCTAAAACCCACCCAATACCAAATGCATATTCAAATCCCGTGTTCATTGCATCGTCATCATAAAAATTGGATTGGTAGTTAACACCAACATCGAGGCTAAGATTACTAATAACATTAATAGTAAAGCCAAGCCCGACCTGCCAGGCAAATTTAACAAGATTTTTTGCTTCGTTTTCACCAACAAGATCCTCACTTTCAAAGACTAAATTTAATCCAGTCATAAACTGCACAAATGGCATAAACATATTGTCAATAAAATAATATCGTCCGCCAACCTCAACAGGTATCATGGTTAAGTATGCATCGATATACTCAGTACTTTCCTGTGTGTTGAGATCATCTTTAATTTTATTGCTAATCAGTCCGGTTCGCATCATAAGATAATTATGTTCAGGAAAAGCAATTCCATAGCCAAGGTATCCACCTGAAGCATTTGACCAAACACTGGCGAATTCACCAATGTTTCTGATGTATAATCCTTCAACAAATATTCTGTTTTTAAGATAACTCTCTGATTGTGCAAAACTTGTGAAGAGTGATCCGACGGAAAGGATTATTATTAGTGATAAAATTATTTTCTTCATTTTAAAATTCCTTTTATAGAAATTCTTTTTAATCTATTTAAATTATAAATCAAGAATTGCTGTTCTGAAAAACAGTCTTCCAATAGGATGATTTTTAGTCACATCGCTGGCTTCTCTGCTATATTCGACACCATTAATGATACCTTCATAAGAATCATAGTAACTATTTCTCCAGTAAACACCCGTACTAAATCCAATTGAGAAATATTTTGTAAGTGGATATTGCGCTTCAAGTATAAGAAAATGTATATGATGCTTTGAATTATCAGGCTGGGACTGAGTCCATATCCAGGCTCCATAATACATAAGGCTGACATAGTTCCAGATTCCATTCTGAATTGCTGCATAGATTCTTGTACCTACACCCGGACCAAAATCATTGGTTCTACCTTCAACATCAATGTAATAATCATTTGGGGTAGAACCCATCATTATTCCGTTTATTCCGAAGCGAGTCACCACATTAGTTTTTTCACCAATGGGAAATTTTGACGAAAGATGAGGGAAGACCTGGGTCGAACCAAATAAAAATCCTTTGTAAACAGTATCGGTTTCTGAAATTTCTTCTTTAATCAAATCATTAAAATTGAAATCGAGGCTTACGTCAAAACGATGTTTATTTTGTTCGAGTTCATAACCAAACAGGAATCCGGTGCTGTTCATCGTTGTGAAGTGAGGTTGATTGGAAGCTATGGCAAACTCAAATCCAAAAAAGTCAAATGGCTTCTTTGCTTTAAAGCGGTTGCCATAAGCAATGTTCAGGGTGAATAGTCCTTCAACTTCTTTAGAGGTATAATTTTCATCACCATCTTTATCAATTGATCTTGTGCCGCCATCGAATGTAATCAGGAAATCCTCAGGTCTGCTCCATGAAGGATTGTCAAAGTTCTGTCCCATTTCTCCGGAGATAGCTCTGTTAAATCCTCTTACCGGGTTAAGCAATGATCCCCAAATTTCTGACCAGACTCTGTCCGAACCAGTCGCACGATTATCTGTAACCATTGATGATAACCGATAGAAAATTTCTCCAAGATTTGCACCACCAACACCAGTATAAATCCAGTCGTTAAATGATGGTCTGAAAGTTTCACCAAAAAATTCCCAAACAGCACTTCCTGCCAGCGAAAATGCAGATGATTCCCAGAAATCATAACCATTTGATCTTCCGGCATTAAAAAACATAGCACCGTGGTATGGATGCGAAAAGTTGTTTGTCAGGAAGTTATCTCCGTCATACTCAAAACCTTTTTGGAGGTTGCTCCACCACGTATCAGATGAAACATTAGCCCAGTTATCCGCCGGATCTTCCCAGGTTCTAAACCATTTTGCAAGTGCCCAGGGAATGAATTCAAGTAAAGCAACTTCACCAACAGCAATAGCGAAATGCTTTTCAGACTCCCATGGTTTAAAATCATCATTTAACAATTGCTGTGGAAGATTTACAGTGCCCCACTTTTGCTGAAAATTATTTTTAAATGCCAGGCTGTTCTGGAATCCAGCATTTGTGTTTTTAAAAGCAAGACCATTTAGTGAATTTGAAATTCCCACTAGCTCAGCGTCTAAATACGAATAATTATTTTTTTGAGGATATAGATGAGCTGTAGCTATTAAAAGAAGAATTGAAGTAACAATTAATTTTGGATTGTAGAAGAATTTCATACGGTATTGTCCTGAAAATTTATGAAAATCAATACAGAAAAATATTAAAAAATGATGTAAGTCTTTTCACCTACATCATTACCAAAATGTTAATAAACGTTTGTATAAACTATTTACAAATCAGGTCGTAAAGTTCCTTAGCTGATTTATGACCACGTTCAATTGCAGCCAGCAAGTCCGGACAGGCTTTGCTTGGATCAACATTAGAATTTTCTACTGCTCTTCTGAATAGTGCATCCGAAAGTGTCGGATCCAAACTAACAGCTTTATCAAAATCATTTAGTGCTGCTTCTTTATTTCCAAGTTGAAGATAGGTTCTACCTCTATACAGGTATATTTTAGCCGGTTCATCGCCTTGATATTCAAGTGGTTCTGCATAATATTTTTTAGTGGATGTCTCTATTGTTTCCATCTCAGACTCACGGACATATTGTTTTTTTGTCGTTGTCATAGTCTGCTTTTCAGATTCTCTGATGTAGGCTTTATCGGTCTGTTCAGTATATACTTTTCCCGATTGCTGCATTTCCGGTTTGGAGTTATCCAGACTTGAGGCAGTTTGAAGTGCAGAATTAAAATTGTTCAGTGCAGCCTGGTAATCGCCATTTTTATACTTATCCACTCCAGTCTTGACTAAGTCAGTCGACTGGGAACTGATTTCAAATGTAAAAATTAAAATGAAACCTAAAGCTGAAGTAAAGACATTATACATATCTATTTGCTCCTAATTTATTCAATAATAAAATCATTCTTCTGCTTTGGTTGGAGGAAACTGAGCCAGAATTTCAGCAACCGCATAATTAATATTTGCAGTTCGTTCCTCAACCGTTGGAGTTTCATCAAGAACTCCGGTACCAACACCACGCCAGACTAATTCTTGCTTTGCCATATCAACAAAGTCGATAACAAGTGTTCCTTCATCGTATTGAGAAACGTACGTACTGCCGCCCATTCCACCATAACCTCTGTAACCATAGCCATAACCGTAACCATATCCTCCGGAGGATTGAATACTTGTCTTGGTATCTTTAGTAAAAAATAAAGCTATACCAAAATCTGCATTCTCCGAAAGTGTATACCCCTTTGCATTAAGATTTTCTTTTATAGCATCACCCAACCTTGTAGCATTTAGCTGATCAATTCCAGCTTCTTCCGTGATAGGAATAAATCCGTAAGTTTTTAGTTTTGAAAAATCGTAAGCAGGGTCATAATCCTGATTTACTGATATTGATGAACAGCTTGTGAGGATTAATGCTGCCAGAATTAAAATGGTTGAAAACGAGAAGTATATTTTAGTTGTCTTCATATGTGACTCCTTTTATTTTAATTATTATTTATTCTTAATATCTGAAAAAATCATACACAAATAAAAACTGTATTGCTACAGTCTGATCCTGAAGTTTTGAGAAATACGAGTAAAGTAATTCTCCGCCAATAGCCATTGAGTTATTTATAGGATAAGTATAAGAAATCCCCATGTGTGCACCTATACTAATCTGATTACTGCTAAGTTCATCTCCAAATAACTCACCGGAGTTAAAAAGTAAATATACACCTGAACCTGCAGACAGTTTTATATTAGGCAATACTTTCATTGAAAATACTATAAAAACAGGAACAGTATACATCGATGCTTTAACATTCGTATTCCCAAATTCTGTACTGTAATCGCTAACATCGAGTGAGTATAAATATTGATAACCAGTTTCAAGACCTATACTCAGTAAGTGTTCCGGATTCCACATCACTTTAACAGTTCCTGAAAAGCCATTTTGGTTCAGATCATCGTAATCCATTGTTGTAAAGTATCTTGAGTAACCAACACCTAATTCAGTCGACAATGAATAAGTCTTGTCGTCAATTTGCGAAATGCCTATAGAAGATATTGCAACAGTGGCTATTATTATTTTTAATATTTGCATAATGTTTTCTCTACTGTTTTATGTAGTGATAGTATGAGACAATCGTAGGATAATTTGTGAGAATACCATCAAACTGACCTTCATTAATAAATTGCTCGATATAGTTCTCATCATCAAGTGTCCATGTAAATACTTTTCTTCCATCTGCCTGCATTTGCTGGACGGTAGAAGATTGTGTTCCTTGAGTCCATCTTGGAGCCCAAATCAAAGCGTTTGCTTCTCTAACCTGATCAATAGAAAGTTCAACAAGGCTGGGAACATCCTGATAATTAGGCTGCTCAAGAAATTTGTCGTAAACATCCTCCGCTGGAATGCCAAGATAAATTTTTAAGTTTCTTCCCATATTAACTGCCCGTTCGTTAATTTCTGTTAACAATTCTATCGATGCAGGAACGACATCAACATCTTTTGTATCAAGCCAAACTGTTTTAATATTCGTTTCTTCCAGAGTGAATTCAAGGGCCTCCCGCAGCGATGGTATCTTTTCTCCATTTCTCAGAGTAACCAAAGTTCTTAGCTGGGCCCAGGTAAAACTTTCGATATCACCCCATATTATACTTTTCTGAGTGAGCCGAAGATTAATGTCGCCGTCGTGGTAAATAAATGGTACTCCATCTTTTGAAAGTCGTGCATCGATTTCAATCCCGGTTGTACCAAATCTCTCTGCAATGTTTATCATCTCTATTGAGTTTTCAGAAACTCCAAGGTAATCAGAATTTCTTCCGCCGCCTCTGTGAGCAAGTATATCAAAGTTTCCTTGTTTTACGCTCTGGCTAAATGGTCGTTTGTACTGTAATGTTAAAGGATTTGCAGCTAATTCATTTCCAACACCATAATTACCGATAAATTTAATTGTGTTGAAAGTTGTGTCACCTGAAAGTATTTCACTTCCTCCTTCATTCGCAGGGATATAAAAAGTTGCTGCGCCGGTTTCTGTATTTGTTGAATATCGCCAATAACCAAAAAAGAAAAGTACTGAATCAAGGTATCCACTATTAAGAACGATGTAACCGCCATTTTTTCCTGAGAAGATTGATAACCTGTCACGGTTCCATTTAACCACGACCTGGTCGCCCAGCAGATCGTTGCCAATAGTTACCTCGTACACACCTTCCATAATCGGCTTTACATTGTCAGGAAGGGGATAGGTTTGATCAAGAAATCCGCTTGGGTCAACAACTGGTGTAACTACATCTACTTCATTATTACAGGAGTAAAAAAGAAGCAGGCTTACTAAGAGTATTAATATTTTTTTCATAGTCAAAGTCTTCAAAATATAAATGTAAAAGTTGCTTCAGGAATATAGAACGCTCTGTCGAATGTTGAGAATGCTGCCCACATCGGGTAATAGAATTTAAGGAATGTTGATCTTACACCAAGTACAACATAATTATCTCCCCAGAAAGGCTGCTCTAAGTACATCCCAATCGTCCAACCATTAAAAAAATCAAGATCGTTTTCAATTTCTGATTCACCGTTTTTTGATTGTTCTGCAAGATTGAATACGAGCTCAGATTTTACTGACAGAGTAAACTTTTCGAATTGATATCCCGCACTGATGTTGGGATATAATGCCCATCCATTAAACTTGGTATCAAATCCAAATTGTTCCAGCTTGCCTAAATAAAAGGATAAATCTGTTCCTAATGAAAATCCCAACTTATCAAATTGATAATTCCATTTTGGGCCTAGCATAAAATTAAACGTTACAATATTCGTCTCCACACTGCCTTCAGCTAAAAAGTTTTCGGGCAAACCATACTTCAAACGGTAAGAAAACAATGGGGCTCTGAATACATCATCTGTCTCAACAACATCTTCCGGCAATTTTGCAAGTGCTATACCAAGCGAACTAACAATTTGTCTGTTCTCATAGGTGTGGGGATAGAAGAATGTATTCTCCTGAAAGTTTAATTGCTGAGCAAATAAAGGCGTTAGTAAGAAAGTTTGTGCAAAGAGTATGGTAAAGAGTAGTAAAAATATTTTCATTTAGTCGCCTAATTAATTTATTTAGTTAGTGAAAGTTAATGGTTTTATTGCAGAAACGATTAACTCCATTTATCAGTTTCAATAATATTTATCTGAAAATTATCATTATAATCTAGATCAGATAAAATAAAAAACCGGTTGAAGAATTACTCCAACCGGTTAGAAAATTTTCTGCTTTACTCGTTACCAGGCTTTTTAGCCAAAGGTAAATTTGCAGCAATGCTCAAATCCAGTATTAACTGAATCTGATTTTCAAGCTGCATATATTTTGCTGCAACAATAGGTGTTAACACTTCAGCAAATTTTTTGTAATACTTTTCATTAAGACTTAATCTATCATTCTGAAAACTGAAAGAAGTTTTAATCAGCTCGTCAGCTTTCTTATCGGTAAGACTATCATAGTTTGCTGCAAAGTCTTTAATATTTGCTATGCGTTTACTCGACAATTTTTCTAATTCGTGTTCAAATTCATTATACACAGGCCAGAATGCTGCAGACTGCTGTTCTGTAAATTGCATTGTTTCCGTGATGATTGCTTTCTTGTCAGTCTTTATTTCTGACTTTAGAATCTCGATATAACTATCTGCATCTTGAGCAAATACATTAACGAGTGAAAACAAGAAAGCGAATAAAAGTAATTTTTTCATTGTAGTATTTTCCTATGATTTTATATTTTATTAACTGGATTATTAAGGTTCCCAAATAAAGCCAACATTTATTGCCCAGTATGCATTATTCACATCGTTTCCGATTGCATCTTGACCAGAGAAATACATGTTATACTTTCCGTTGATTAATAATCCAAAATCTCTTTCAACTGGAATGGCGACTCCGACTTCCGGTGCAACACCCCATTGCCATTGATCATTATCCCAAACGAAAATGCCAATTGCTTTTTGCTGAAGCATTATAGATCCGCCAGCATTCAAGCCAATAAAAGGTCTTAATTGTTTTCTTTCACCGAAGTAGTAATGAGCGCTCGCCATAATAGGGAAAGAGTTGATTGTATTATCCTGAGTTCCAAAAATTGTTCCCGGCGGATCGGTGTTGAGTTCGGTCTGCCCGGTTACTCTCTCATACATGGTATTCCAGCCGAAATACAAACCTACAGATAAGTTCTTCTGAACCATATAACGGTAATCTAATCCTATTCCCCACCAGCCAATATCTTCTATAATATTTTTAGTATCACCTGCCGGAACAGAAACGGAATACGTAAGAGCTCCGTACCATTGTTCTCTTTGTGCATAGCTGCTGCTGAACAGCAAAATTGTTAAAGCAAATACGGTAAATACCTGCCAAAATTTTATTTGATTAATATTCATCTTGTTATCCTTATAAATTTTTTTATTCATTTTTTAATTTATGATATAATTGAGTTATATAAATGGTTACTTACCTGTGCCCAGATAAGGAGATTGACTGAATGCCTGCTCTATACCTGAATTTACTCTTGATAAAGTACCGGAATTTGAATCACCAAGTAATCCGTTCATAGCCGCAACCCAAAGACCATTTCTTGCTTCAACTGTATCTTTTTCAATCATAGCAATGAGCAATGTCCCTACATCGTAAGTGTAATAAACAGGATAGCACCAGCCATAATAAGGATAATACCAGCTATACCACGAAGAGTAACAACCACCGGAAACCCAGCTTGAGGTCGATATGACTGCAAAAACAATCACATCAGAATTTGCCGGTGTTTCCTCAGTAAATCCATATCCTTCAAGCTCTGATTTTATTTTATTTAAAATGCTCTGATCGTTTGCACCGGGATCTACAATTGGATTTCCTTCATCATCCAGCCTGTAAATCGTATCAGGCATGGCATAAGTCATTTTGGTTGCAAAATCAGCATCTTTATCATAGAAAGTTGCTATGATATCTGTATCACTGTAAGTTAATTCATCGCCCGGGTAACAGGATTGCAGTACGACAATTGCAGCAGCGATAAAAATAATTAAGCTAAATGTTGTTTTTCTCATAGAGATTACCTTTCAATTTAGATTGTTTATAAAGTTATAATTTAAAATCGTTAATATTGGAGGCGTTAATCTATCAATTTATTTGTTGATTACTCAACACCTTTTTATTCTATTAAATAAAACATAAAAATCATTTTTGAATCAGTAAATAGGTACTTAGTCCTATAC
>JACZKK010000165.1 GCA_014860115.1 Ignavibacteriaceae bacterium | reverse complement strand
CCTTCCCAGCTGTTTGGAGTGTAAAAGAATTTGTAACCGGTTACTATGGTGTCACCAACTTCAGCACCAAATACTGTGTCTGGTATTTCGCTAATGTATATATTTGGGTCCAATGTGCTTGGAGCCAGATCGTGACGACCCCAACCATTGAAACTACCTCTAGCAGCAACTGTATCTGCAGTATTAAATCTGCCGGAAAGTATTTCGATCTCCATGTTACATTCCCAATTAACGAGAATGTCTTTTGGCTGAGCAAAGGTCAGTCCTGCAAGTAAGATCAGAAATGAGACGTAAATTAGTCTTTTCATTTGTTCTCCTTCTATTGTGTTTTGATTTGTTATTTAATATTTCCTATTATCTCAGGGTAAAATATAGAAAAGTTTTCCTTTAAATATCATCCAATTTTAAGGTCAAAATCTTATACCTAATGAAAAATGCTGTGTATAATCAAGCATACCAAAGTCCTGGTAAGCATAATCTACCCTTACACCAAAGTCACTGGTAAAATTATAATTAAGACCAACGCCTGCAGTCAATCCTTCTTCAGAATTAGTTAGGAACAGTGATTTATAACCTACTCTGAATGCAATCAAATTATTGAACATATATTCACCACCAACATTTATTGACTCATCGTTATCGTTTGGGTGTAAAGCATCGACAGCTAAAGTAACCCGATGCTCTTCATTGTTTAAAACATCCATTGCCAGACCAATCCTGAAAGTCAAAGGAAGCGGAAATTCATCCGTTTGGAGCGTTGCAAGAATCTGATCATTATTTCCATAATTATTAGGATCAATATCGTGCTGAACAAGCAAGTCCTTTCCATCCATCTTCATACCTGTTCCGAAGTTTGTTATTGTGGCACCAATTCTTAATCCATAAATATCTGAATGGAATAGAACTCCCAGATCCATTGCAAAAGCACTTGCGGATGTATTCCATATTTTTTGCTGAATATATTTTACTGTTCCGCCTAATGAGAATCTGTCAGTTAAATTATAAGCGTAGGTTAAGCCCATTGATAAATCGTGTGCGGAGAAGAACTGCCCTGTTCCATCCTGCTCGGCTAAGGTTGTAATTTCCATGTCACCATAATCAAGATAGGTTAGGTTGAGACCAACAGTACCTGCATCACCAAGTTTAAGCATAGCACCAGCCCAATTGTAATTTATATCCGCAAACCAGCTAGAATGAGAGAACATTGCTTCATTTACATCGCTTCTTGATGCACCCGCTGGGTTCCAGTACAACGAGCTTACATCACTAGCAGTAGCTATAAACGCACCGCCCATTGAAATTGCACGCGGACCGATACCAATGTTAAGAAATGGTGCTGCTGTTGAGCCTATTTTGGATTGACCAAACACACAAGCAACAGAGAGTAGAAAAACTAATAATATCTTTTTCATAATTGCATTCTCCATTATTTAATTAAGGCAAATTTGCCAATCTTGGTGCCTATATTCGGTGCATCAACAACAAACACGTATATACCAAACGCAACATCAATATTTTCTTCGCTTCTTAAGTTCCAGTATACATCACCAACATACAGGCTTTCTGCAAAGAGAGTTCTGACTAATTCACCACGAACTGTAAAGATCGAAATTTTGGATCCGGGTGGAACATAAGTAAACCTTATTTCCCTTTCCCCTCTTCCGCTTGTTTGAGTACTCAGCAACCTCTGCTCGCCGGCGTGAGTAACTACATAAGGATTAGGAACTACTTTAATTTTATCGAGCTGTTCTTTGCCAAGCTCGTTATCAATTCTGGCTCCCTGCATAGTAAAGAAGAAACTATCGTTCTGATTAAATGGCTTAAGTGTAAATATGTTAAATGTTCCGGCAGTCTCCAGCTCGCTTAGCGATCTGTATCTGATATTTACTCGCCAGGTTCGTACGTATTGCCCCTGCACAAACTCCTTGAACCATATACTATAAGTATAACTTAATGTACCAACTCTTAAATAAACAACATCAATATATTGATTCTTTGTAAGGTTTTTCACTTTGAAGTTCACTGGTCTTGCAGGAACTATATTACTCGCACCTGCACCTACTGTGTCAACTACTGAAGTATCAACTATTGTATCGTAAAATTCAATAACATAGTTATTAGGGACATTATAACCACTGTATTTAGGATTGTTTGCTGTGAAGGGTAAAACTTCAAATGTTGGAGGCGGGACAGATGGAATATTTAATGCGTATGCAGTATCTATTTTAATAGCATCATTATACAACTGCATCCTGAATCCGTGACGAACAGGAGTTTCTCCGGCAAAGAGTTCGTAACTATCAACCAGTACCTGGTAGTCTGCTTTATAGTACGCCAGACCTGTTACTGCAACTTTAGAACCATTAACAATAACTGTATCAGAACCAGCAGGTAGTGGAATCGAGTCATTCGGATTAATAATATAAGTTTGATTTGCTAAGGGTACAAATACCGTATCCGGAGTCTGCAGATCAAGAAGTGACCAGTTCGCAGTTAAATCTGTTAAACCGGTATCCACAAAAACAACCTGATAATTAAATCCATTCCTGACTTTTTCTTCGTCTATTATTTCAACCGATGAATAACCCGTCCCAAAAAATGGATCTGATTTAGTAAGATCATCAAGAAATGCGTTTGAGTAGCCGGCAGGTCTTCTGCCCGGTGTAATAAAGGCAGTGTTATCATCGAGTATAACTTCTCCAGTATTAGAACGGAAGATAAATTTAGAATTTTCCTCGGGGAATATATCTGGTGTGCCATCTCCATGATCATAAGCACAAACAGCATAATAGTACGTAATACCCGGCGTTACAGTTGAATCGACGAACCTGTTAACTATTCCTGAGTTTGTACCGAAATAAAATGTTGTTCCTCCAAAAGCTTCCAACAATTCTGCACTAGGGATGAAGAAGCCGCTATATTCATTAGAAAGATCATATTGGGCTATTGGTTTATCAAAAGTTAAAACCCCAAGTGCATTAGTAATTACTCTTGCGTCTCTAAAGTTTGCATCGGTAGCTCTGTAAATTTTATACCCCTCAAAATCCTGCTGCTTGGTTACGAAGTCCCTTGAGCTCTCAGTTTCATCACCATCCCAGTAAATAACAACTTTTCCATCATTTTGTGTAATAGTAATTACAGGTTTTTTTGGTGCTTGGGGAAAAGCATAGCCAGCATTATAAATCTGCTGCACGATCTTTTTGTTCTTTACTATATCATCCAAATCTTCACCGAAGAGAAGTGAAACTGAAAACCGCTCAGCAGTTTTTGGGAACAGCGGAAAGAATCCTGAACTATAAATAAAATCGCCATCCTGCGGTGTTGGAGGAACTACGTCAAATCTACCCGGGGTCATTCTATTCCAAAGCGATGAATCTATACTAAGATCTGGTGCACTTTGAAGTTCAAAAAAGTTAAATCCGGTAAGTCCAATTTGATCCGATTCATCAGGATCAGTTTTACCAAAATTCGGTTCTCCCTGAGTTGGTATTCCATCGCCCTCGCCAAAATCGGGTCCCGGGTAACCATCATCATCAGGTCCTAATCCGTCAGCACCAACATCATCAAACAGAGGATCCCAATCTTCATCTTCATCAATATCGTTATCACGTCTTTCATCAATAAGTAGATCATTCTCTCCTGCGCCTGTTACAAAATTTACATATGATAAACCAGTTAATCCTCTTCTAACTCTTGTTTCATAATGTGTCGCCTGGTTTTCATCAACCAATCCATCCAGATCATTATCAATAGCATCATTAGCAGATGGATCTGGGATAAAAACTTCCTGACCATTTATAATTGTAAGTGTTGCATTTCCCTCTCTAAATTGAGTCACACCTGGCTCAATAATAAATCTTACTCCCAAAGAATAAACAGTATCGGTAGTTGACTTTACATTATGCAGTCTTCGCTTATAGATTCTTAAACCCTGTGCATCAACTGTATCCGAAATTAAAACAATTTGATCAGCCGCGTTATAAATCACTGCATTAAAATCTGATGCAACAAATCTCGGTGAGGAGGATTTTGAATCATTATCATTATCAATTCCATCAAACGGATTACCCGGAGATTCAAGGAATGCATATCCTACATAACCAACTTTTTGTCCACGATTTCCAATACCGTCACTATCCCAGGAATATGTAATCCAGTCTTTCACGTCGAAAAATCCAAGATCATCCTGGCTGTCACCATCTCCACCAGCAAGTGTTCCAACGACGGTTCCAAAGTTTGCTTTTTTATAAAGAGTTGTGCCATCATTATTAATTTCATATAACCAGAAAATAGCATCTTCAGCTAAGAAGCTTGACCACTGAAAGCCTCTTTGCCTCATTCGAAGAGCCATGCCGTTACGGTTTAAGTTGGTACTATCAGGTTTGAAGTTTCCGTTAAACTCATCATCCCAATCATCATCTGCTTCAAAGAAGGATTCCTGATCAGCATTCTGAATTCCTCTTCCAAAATATCCAAACCACTGAGTATTTCCATCTTCGTCTTTCCAGAGTCTTGCAACAGGATCATTCCAACCTTCAATTGGCCAGGTATTTGGAAGATGACTCATTGCAACGCCTTTTACATTTGGATTTCTAAAACCCGGTGTTGGATTCCAGCCCCAGAAATAACCACTGGGACTTTTTTCATCAAACTGACCTCTTCTTGGTCCGCGGGAAATTACAACTGACTGGAGAGTATCATTAAGAGTGTTTATGAATTCAACTCCAATTAAAGGGATACAATCACCTATATAATTTTCACCTGAACCAAGAGGCCATTCACCTCTGATATCAATTCCTGTATTTACGCCCGCTATCTGACCGTCATTGTAATAAGTTATTGCAGCTCTGTTTCCTGTGTGGTAGCCAATGGTAAGCAGTGTAGGATCACTACTGCGCTGCGCATATAAGTTAAATCCAGACAATAGGATTAATATGATAAATATTTTTTTCATAATTCCCTTTGCGAAAAATTAAAAGTTAAAGCCCAACCCGATTTCAACTCTTCTTGGCTCAGAAAAGTATGTTGGGTCAGTGTAAAACTGATCTAAGTCATTGTTAATGACCTCAGTGAAGTACTGAGGCGGAGTATTGTTTTGTGCTTCCAGCTTTGCGAATGTAAAAAATGGATCGCCGGTGTCTGTATATAGGTCTACAGGATTATCAAAATCTAGCAAATTGAATACTCTAAGAAACACAGTTAATACCGTGCTTGATATTTCAAAATCTTTATATACTCTTAAATCTACATTTACAATGGTAGGTTTATTATCGCTGTTTCGTGGAAAAGCATTCTGGGTTACTCTTGTGTTCTTGTTTACAGCAGGAGTATATGGCTGACCGGAAAAGAAATTTCCAATAACAGAAAATCCCCAGTCCCTTGCTCGTGCATATGCTACTGATATGTTAAGAGTGTGTGTTTGGTCCCAGTTAAGAGGAGCTATAAAGGTCTCGGGCAATGCGCCACCAAGTGCGGCATTTCTTGAATCGGCTGGATCAGAAGAATTTCCTTTAGTGTCTGAGAAAGTATAGTCAATATATGCAGATAAACCGCCCGAAAATCTTTTAGAAAACTTTAGTACAAAACCTCTCGCAGAACCAAAATCTGAATTTATATATTGGCTGTAAGTTTGAGCACCACCAAATACAACAACATCCTGTGTTTGAGTGCCAGTCAGATTTCTAAAATCTTCAAAGAAAACTGTCGCATCAACCGACATATCATCACCAATTTGCTGCTGCAAACCGATTTCACCTTTAACCGTTTTTTGAGGTTCTAGATCAGAGTTCCCAAACAGACCAGCGTTCCCGGAATTAACTTCCAATTTGAATCTTGGGTTCTGATAAAGATATTCATACCGAGGAAGCTGTAAAAAGTGTCCATAAGAAAAATGAACTACTCCGTTTGCTGAGATCGGAAATGCCAAACCAACACGCGGACTGACTTGTGTTTTTGAGGAAGCATTGCTATACCAATATGCTTCTCTGTCTTCTACGGATTTTGTTGTTTCACCCGCATCCTGAATACCGTTACCGTTAGTATCATTAAATCGGTTATTCGGTTTTAGAGGATTGTAAATATTCGGATCAGTTGGATCACTTAAAACAACACCATCCGGTTGAAAATGGTCAACTCTTAAACCCAGATTGAAGATCAGATTGAATGCCTCAAACTTTGATTGAACGTATCCTGAAATTTCATTCGGATTATACTGATAAATATCATAGTCTGTTGATGTGATGGGTGGGATCATTACATTATAAGGAGTAACTTTCTGTCCGTTTTCATCAGTCATCGGCACCAAGTTAATATTTTCGAAGTACAAGTCATTATATCTGTAATCACCACCAAACTGCAAGTTTATTTCCTGGTTGAGCTGGGTTGTCCAGTCCAATTTAGCACCGTAAGTACTGGTATTTCTTACGAAACGGTGATTGTTTGTTCCGCCAACAGCAAAACTGTAGGGTGGTGTAACTACATTTGAGTTATCTTCATAATTAGTTGGTTTATTTTGGTTACCTGTGTAAATATCCTCAAAGAGATATTCTCTGTAATCTTTAAAAGAATAACTCAGGTTTAATGTATAAAAACTGCTGGAGGAAATAGCATGATTGATTGCAAAAATATTTGTGTAAGATTTATTAAATCTCTGGAGATTATTATCAGGTGTGAGTTTATTAAAATGATCGTAATCCTGATAATCTCTCTGTTCCAGCAAATAATTATAACTTAGTTTCAATCCCTGAAACAACCGATAAGTTAATTTACCCTGCCCATAAACAGTTTCACTTTCGTTCATCGATACATATTCTTTATCACCGTTTTGCTGAATTGTAAGTTGTTGTGTTTGAGGATCTTCAATTGCCCTATCACTGACTAAATAATACCTCTGACCATAAAGTGATCCCGAATTAAAATAATATCTTCCGTTAACATAGAAGAACAAATCATCTTTTATTACCGGACCGCTAAGACTACCCTCTATATTTCTTATTCCAATCGGGCTTACATTATCAACATTACTGAATATATCCGTTTTGTTGGAGATGTAATCGCCACTATAAGCTTGAATATTCCCTGCAAATGTGTTGCTGCCATCCTTTGTAACCAGGTTTACAACGCCAGATTGTGCCTGACCATATTCAGCGTTAAATGCACCGCTGATAACCTGTAATTCCTGAATAGCATTCTGGTTAACATTAATAGCACTGCTTCCATCATAGACATCAGTTACCGAAACTCCATCTATCTGATAAGCAACCTGATTGGCTCTTCCACCCCTTATATGAATGGCCCCATCTGAGGAAACCACAACACCAGCCTGCAGCTTTAAAACATCCTGCACTTCAGCCACCGGTAATTGGGAAATTACATCATCACCGACAATAGCAGTGGTCGAAGTCAAATCCATTCGAACCAATGGTCTAGTAGCGATAACGATTACGTCTTCGCCTAATTCAACAGAGGCTTCAGATAACTGAAAGTCTATTGTAGTAGTGAGATCAATTGAAACTTTTACATCCTGAAATGACACGCTGTTGTATCCTATTGCAGATGCTTTCACAACGTAGTTCCCCGGTGGAATATTAATAATTGAATAGTAACCATCAATATCTGTCGCCGCTCCCAAAGTGGTTCCCATAATCACTACGTTTACAAAGGGAAGTGGTTCGCCGGTTGCAGTGTCGGTAACTCTTCCGGCAAGCCTTCCGGTTGTTCCGGCAAATGTAAATTGGTGAGAAAGAAATATCAGAGTAAGAATAATTTGTGAAAATATTTTCATAAGAAACTCCTTTTGAACATTCTTGCCAAAACTGGTTAAATGCAGTTTAAATTCATTTGAGTGCTACTATACGTTGAGTAACTTATACATTAAATAAATTAGCTGAAGAGAAATTTCCTTTTGTAGATCTTTACTGCGGCGTATTTGTACTCATCCATTCCACCTGGGAGGATGGTTATAGAACGGCTCACTATATAAGGAATTAATTTATTGAATTGCAGTAAAAATTTTCTAAACGGATGCTCCAGATTTAGTTCAAAATTAAAAATTAATGCTTAGTTACTTTAATAATATCATTTAGTACACATGCAATATTAATATCATTTTTTACTATCAGCAAATCAAAATAATAGGATACGATTTTTGGTATTTAGTCAATGAAATCGGCTCAGAGCCCCAAGCAATTTTAATTCAAACCGCATAAACCAGATGTGCATCCGGCAGCGGGGAAACTGCAACTTCCATTTTGGCAGCTGCTGTCAGAATGACTTACATTATTATTTGATGTGGAACTGAATGATGAAAACAATTTTTTATTTTCTTTTGAATCGCAAGCCGGACAATGAACTTCCTCCTGAATCACAGTTGATTTGTGAAGAACATCAAATTTCTTATTACACTTCGAGCATTTGTACTCATAGATAGGCATATCTTAATCCTCCAACCCAAGCATTTTCATCAAGCGACCATGAGCTTCTTCGGGGACTTCTACGTTGTATTTGCGATAGCATTCTATAGTAATTTCAACTGACTTAAAATATTCTTTACACTGAGAGCATGAGTCCAGATGATTTCTGATTTCAATACATTTTTCATCATTGAGGTTGTCACCAAGACTTTCACAAACATGCTTCATCACTTCCTTACAAGTTATTTTTTCCTTTTTCATCTGCTGAATGCCTCGTTTATCTCTTTTCTTAGAAATGCCCTTGCACGATGAAGCCTGGATTTAACTGCAGGAATTGAAAGCTCAGTCACCTCTGCTGTCTCTTCCGTGGAGAGACCTTCAACGTCTCGCAATAAAAAGACCATCCTGTAATCCGGTGAAAGATTTTGAATGGCCAGATCAAGAATATTTTTTAGTTCGGTATTTTCGGTGTCTTTGTATGGTATAGAACTCCAATCAGCAGCATACTTTTCTTCAAATAAATTATCATCATCATCAAACGAAACAAAAGATCGGCTTTTAGCTTTACGAGCCATCATGAGACAATGGTTGGCAACTATCCTGTAAAGCCAGGTAGATAGTTTTGAATTGTGATCAAACTGATGTAACGATTTAACCATGCTGTAAAATGTTTCTTGCATTATATGTTCAGCATAATTTTTATCGCGGCAGATTTTAAATGCAAAATTGAAGATAGTTTGCTCATACTTCTTTACTAATTCTGCCAGAGAAGGTTTATCTCCGGATTGTGCTTTTTGAATAAGTTCTTTTTCTTCCATCAGTAAGATGATTTTAAGTAATTTAGGATTCAAAACTAATGATTTTATGATTATGTTACTCATACTTAAAGCAAACAATAGTGTTTAACTTTGCACTTTTATTAACTGATACCTAATTTTAGTAATGGATAATATTTTGATATTTGTTAACTGATACATGCCCATATATAAGACGATACAGGATATAAAGAACAATAAATTATTTACCGGGATAAAAGATTCCGTCTTGACTTCATTCTTCGATCAAAAGGAAATAAGGGAAGCAAAAGAAGGGGAAATAATTTATAAGACTGGTGATCAAAGTAACGCACTATACCTTGTTATTAAAGGGGATATCAGGGTTAAGTTTTCCAGCAATAATTATGTGAGCAATAGAATATTTAACGATTTCTTCGGTGAAAAAGAGCTTATTGATGAAACCAGAAGAATTTCATCCGCTGTGGCATTCAGTAAACTAACATATTATCGCCTGGACAAAGCCGTTTTCAAAAATATTGTTGCAAAATACCCGACTATTGGAAATAATCTGAAAAAATATGGGGAGTTAAAACTTCCGGATGTGAATATAGACCTTGAGAGAAAATTTGATATCGTTGATAGAAAAAAACCTATAAGTTTCAAGGCATTTTCAAGCGCAGGAAATTCATTGAAAGATGAAAAGCCAGAAGCATATTCGCCACCGGCTGTTGTTACGCAGCAGATCCTTCCAGATCTCGAATCATTAGATGAAGTTTTACCTGAAGAAGAAATTGTAATGGAAGAAAATGTCCAAAGCAATGATCAGGAAAAACTAAAAAAGGAACTGCTTGAAGATCCTTCCGACTATAAGAATTGGCATATTGAGGAATCTAAAACTTCTTTAAATACTGCGGTTGTGGAAAAGAAAAAACCGAGCAAAATGTCCGATGAAATACTAGCTGAATCCAAATCTGAAAAAAATATACAAACGATACCAGTTGAAACCGGAATTAATAGAGAAGTTGTAAGAAAAATTTTTGCCGGAATTGACAGAATTTACAGCAGCATAAGCATCGGCGAACTTGTAATAAACGCAAAGCGTGCTGTAAAGGATCTGATTAATGCTGAAGGTGTGGATTTGGTATTAATTGATGAAAAGCTATCTTCGATACAGAGAATTACTGGGGAGATAGATAAAACTAAACAAGAGCAATATCCCCTGACTGAAGGTTTAACAGGAAGCTGTGCGTTGCAGAAGAAAATTCTGAATTTTGAAAGACCAACGGAAGATAGCCGTTTCAATGCCAAAATAGACCAGCCTGGATCCGCAAGATTAAAGAGGATTGTTTATTTCCCGGTAGTAAGCGACAATGGAGAGACAATTGCTGTAATTCAATTTGCAAGAGAAAATAAAAAATTTACTGAAGACGATATTTCCAACCTGGCAATGATGAGCAAACAGATAGAAACAGCAATAGAGAGAACCAAGTTATTGGAAGTGCTTATCAAGGAAGAAAAGCAAAATTCAGGAAACAGGTTACGTGAATTAATAACCGATGAAATTAAAGTTCCTCTTACTATTATTAATAATTATACTGAAATCTTAAGCGCAAAAAAACTTCCTACAGAAGCAGATGACATTATCAGGATGCTTCAAAAGCAGGCGCATTCTGTTGAAGATATTTCCGAGACCCTTTTTATCTCTTTAATTGACGAGCTGAAACCAAGAGGTAGTAACATTCACTTCAATGAATTTATTGATGATATACTTGAACTTCTCTCCGAATACTGTGAAGCCAGGGACGTAAAACTTTTCAAAAAAATCGGGGTGAGTGCTATTGTGAACATTGACCGGGCAAAATTCTATACCGGTATATTTCAGTTAATAAAAGCCAGTTGTGATGATTGTCGTAAAGGTGGCAAGATTTATTTTGGGACAGAATTTTCTGAGGGGTCGATCACAATTTCTATTCAAAATGAAGGCAAAGGATCGTTAACTGAACCTGAAGGTGATTTACAGGAGTATTATTATTCCGGTAAAAACTTCAAAGAGGACGATATGAAATTACTTCTTGCAAAAAAATTAATCCATTATCATTCAGGTCAACTTAATCTTGAAAGCATAAAAGGTAACGGTTCAACTTTCCGAATTTTACTACCGGTTGTTCAGTCAGAAAACAAGGACAACTGATCACAAACTTAGTCAAGAATTTTTCAATTGAATGTTTTATGATTTAATCACCATCCTGGGTCCAACTGCTTCTGGTAAAACTAGCATTGCCGCACAACTTGCAAATGATTTTAACGGCGAAATAATATCTGCAGATTCAAGACAGGTCTACAAAGGAATGGATATTGGCACTGGCAAAGACCTGATTGAATTTCAAAAAAACAATATTAATTATTACTTAATTGATATCGCGGAACCATTCGAAGAATATAATCTCTTCCGTTTCACAAAAGATTTTCATTTTGCATTTGATGAAATTAAGGGTAAAGAAAAATTTCCTATTTTGGTCGGAGGGACAGGATTGTACATCAGTGCTATTCTTCAATCATATCAACTGCCTGAAATTGCCGATGAGGATGAATTATATAGATTAAGTCAACTAACCTTTGCCCAATTGAAGAATACTTTAGTCAAAATTAAACCTAAACTTCATAACATAACTGACCTTACGAATAAAGATCGTCTTATAAAAGCAATATCGATTGAAAGAGCAAAAGAAAAAGTAAATCAATCTTTGCCTAACGTTCAATCGTTGAATATTGGGATTAATTCAAAGCGTGAAGAAACAAAAAGAAGAATTACCGAAAGATTAAAACAAAGACTGGCGACAGGAATGATTGAAGAAGTAGAGAGTCTGCTGCAAAAAGGAGTCTCTCTGGAGAAGCTTAATTACTTTGGATTAGAGTATAAATATGTTTCTCAATACATTGATGGTAAGTTGAACTACAATGATATGTTTCAAAAACTGAATAGTTCGATTCATAATTTTGCTAAGAGGCAGATGACCTGGTTTAGGAAAATGGAAAAAGAAGGTGTAAAGATAAATTGGTTTCCTCCCGATTATACTGCAATAAAAAACTTTATGAACTCACAATTAATTAATGCTAAAAATATATCCTGAAAAAGTAGCCGATTACTTTGAGAAGAAATCATCAAAGCGATGGAATCTTGAATGGGCTGAAATCTCGGGGATAGAGATTGCGATTGTCATTCCTGCTATTTATGAATTTGAGAATATCAAGAGAGTTTTATTATCGCTTGCAAAGAATGATAAAACTTGTTTACAAAAGGCAATAGTAATATTTGTGATAAATAATTCTGTTTCATCTCAACAAGAAGTTAAAGATGATAATAAATTCAGCTTAAAGTTTCTGAGAGCATTTATGAGGGAAAATCCTTCTGATCATCTTTCAAATCAGATTATCCAATCTGGAATAAGGATTGGATTGATTGATGCAACTTCTAAAGGGAAAGAATTTGATGATCATGAATCGGGTGTTGGATTAGCTAGAAAAGTTGGAATGGATACAGCTTTACAAGTTTTTGATTACTCTACCCCAGGCAAGAAAATAATAATATCATTAGATGCCGATTGCGTTGTTGAACCGAATTATCTTGATGAAATAATTAATTCTTTTACGAAGAATAATTTATTTGTTGCCAATATTGAGTTCGAGCATAATTTTTCAGAAGATGGAATTAACAGGTTGGGAATCATTTCCTACGAAATATTTTTAAGACATTATGTTGCGGGACTTCTTTTTGCAGAATCACCTTTTGCTTTTCACACAGTTGGTTCAACAATCGTCTGTGATCACGATGCCTACCTCAAAGTTGGCGGAATGAATACAAAAAAGGCAGCAGAGGATTTTTATTTTCTTCAAAAATTAGCAAAGCATTACACGATAAATCGTATCAGCTCAACAAAAGTCAGACCATCAGCAAGAGAATCGTGGCGGGTACCATTTGGTACCGGAAGAAGTATGAATGACTTTTCATCAAACAGAAAAGATATCTCACTTTACGATGCTGATGTCTATCTAATTCTAAAAGACTGGTTGGAATTATTAAATTCCGATTTGTCATTAACCTCAAGCTTAATCTTAAAAGAGGCAAAAGCAATTCATCCGGAACTTTACAACTTTCTTGAAATTCGTGGATTCAGCATGGATTGGGAAAAAATTTTAGAGAACAGTAAGTCAGTGAAACAGCTCGATTACCAAAGAAAAAATTGGTTTGACGCATTTGAAACTCTTAAGTTAATACATCACTTAAGGGATACTTCATTCCCAATGATTGATATAGATTCAGGCATTGAAAAGTTATTTCAAGTTGTTCAACATTCTGCTAAATTTGAATTGCCAGGTGAGAAGAGTACAATCGTTAACTTGTATTTTGATTATTTATCTGAATTAAAATTGCTTGAAACTAGGCTATATAAAAAAACAAATGATTACTAAAACAGAACAGAACGAGATTCAGGATTACCTTCGAGATGCCTCTAACACAATGGGTTATTGCGAAGCTGTTGTTTATCCGGAAAATACAGATGATGTAGTTGCAATACTGAAGCAGGCTAACTATGAAAAAACAAAAGTTACAGTCTGTGGAAACAGAACAGGTCTGTCAGGAGGAAGTGTTCCAAATGGTGGAATTGTTCTTTCAACCGAAAAGATGAATAGAATTTTGGAAATTAATGAAGAAGAAAAATTTGCAATTGTTGAGCCCGGTGTTTTGCTCTCTGACTTTTTGAATCTACTCAAGCCAAAAAAACTTTATTATCCTCCTGACCCAACTGAACTAAATTGTTTTTTAGGTGGAACAGTTGCAACAAATGCTTCCGGTTCGAAGACATTTAAGTATGGCCCCACAAGGGATTTTGTAATGGGGATAGAAATAGTTTTGCCAACAGGTGATCTGCTTGTTTTGGAAAGGGGGCAAATCTTTGCACAGAAATATGATATGTCCATTACAACTAATGATAAGAAAAGGATTGAATTAAAAATTCCCTCCATTAAATCTCTTCCTACAAAAAACACTGCTGGCTATTTCTGCCGGGAAAGTATGGATGCGATTGATTTATTTATTGGTTCGGAGGGTACTCTGGGAATACTAACTAAGCTAAAGTTGCAACTGCTGCCAGCTCCTCAAATGGTACTTTCTGCTGTGATATTCTTTAATTCTGAAGACAGCGGATTAAACTTCATTGAACATTCAAGAAATGAATCTTACAATTCAAGAAAGAATAAATCACACATTGCCATTGATGCACTTGCATTAGAGTACTTTGATAAATTTGCACTTAATTTTCTGCGGGATGATTTTCCAAATATTCCTGAAGAAGCAAATTCAGCAGTTTGGTTTGAACAGGAAGTTGATGAGGATTCAAGCAATCAAATAACTGACTTGTGGATTAGCCTAATTGAAAAGCACAATGGCGATCTTGGCAATTCCTGGATTGCTATGAACGAAAAGGATAAATTGAAATTCGTAGAATTCCGGCACAGGATTTCTACTAAGGTTAATGAGTTTATTTCATCGCGTAACTTAAGAAAGCTGGGTACTGATTTTGCTGTGCCCGATGAAGAGTTGAAGAAATTCTATTTTCAGCTAAAGTATGAAGTTGTTAATGCAGGATTGGATTACGTTATTTACGGTCATTTCGGCAACTCACATATTCATTTAAATATGCTGCCGAAGAATCCAGAGGAGTTTGAGAAGGCAAAAATCCTTTATAGCAATATGTGTCTTTCTGCAATAAAATCAGGAGGGACATTCGCCGCTGAACATGGTGTTGGAAAAAATAAAAAGGCGTTACTTTATGAACTGTATGACGAGAAGGTAATGATTGAAATGTGGAGAATTAAACAAACTCTCGATCCATATCTGATTTTATGCAGCGGAAATATATTCAAAACAGAAAGCTGATTACTTTTCCAATGCTTTGTTAATTTTTTCAAGAAGCGAAGTTTTTGTGAATGGCTTTGAGATGTAATGCGTAAAACCACTTTTAAGTATTCGATCTTCATCCTCTTTAAATGCATGGGCGGTAACGGCAATAATAGGAATAGCCTTGTAATTTTTCTTTTTTTTAATCTCCCTGGCAAGTTCCAAACCATTCAAGCCCTTGCAGAGACTAATATCCAATAAAATAATTACATAGCTTTTCTTACTAATTTTCCTAATTGCTTCTGAAGATTCAGTTGCAGTATCAACCATAAAATAATCTTTTAAAAACATAGTGACTATTTCACGGCTTATGTTATCGTCTTCAATATAAAGAATTGAAGATAGTACTCCTGTTTTTTTTTGCATCACGTTCTCCTTAAACAGACAGTTTAACTATTTATGTTAATCGCGTTTAAAAAATTCTGTTCCCTCTTTTGTATCTTTAAGTGTAATACCAAAGCTTTCTAATTTTTTTCTGATATCATCCGCTAATTGAAAATTCTTTTCATTTTTAGCTTTCAATCTGACATCAATTAAAATTTTTATTAGTTCATTTTCCAGCAAAGAATCCGATTTCATTTCCTTATGCTCAAACGAAATAATTCCCAGAACATTGTCTGCGGTTTTGATTAAAAAATCTTTTAAGGCAAGATAATAATTAAGTTGAAGATTATCCTTATCTGAAATCGTCCTATTAGCTTCTTTCACAAAGTCGAAAATAACTGCTACCGCTTGTGGTATATTAAAATCATCATCGAGAGCATCTTTAAATCGTTTTTCAAAATCCTGAAAATTGAAACCGGGATCAACACCGCCCGATTTATTCTTATTAACAGCGGATTCAATTGTGGAACGAAGGTTTTTTAACTTCTCAAGGCCTTTTTCAGCAGAATCCAGCAGGTCATTATTAAAATCAACAGGACCTCTGTAATGAGCCTGCGAAAAGAAAAGTCTTATTGCTTCCGCAGAATATTTTGCCAGCACATCCCTCGCAGTAAAAAAATTGCCAAGTGATTTAGACATTTTCTCTTTGTTGATATTAAGAAATCCGAAATGAAGCCAGTACTTAACAAACGGTTTTTTAGTTGCAGCTTCACTTTGTGCAATTTCATTTTCGTGATGAGGGAAAATCAAATCATTTCCGCCAGCGTGTATGTCAAATGTTTCCCCAAGATGCTTGCAGCTCATTGCAGAACATTCGATATGCCAGCCCGGTCTTCCATTACCCCACTCGCTTTTCCAATAAGGCTCACCCTCTTTTGATTTTTTCCAAAGAGCAAAATCAAGCGGATTCTGTTTTTCTTCCATCACTTCAACTCTTGCACCGACTTCCAGCTCATCAATCCTTTTTCCGCTTAACTTGCCGTATTGTTTGAATGATGAAACATTATAAAAAACGTTGCCATCCACATTGTAAGCAGCACCATTATCGATGAGAGCCTTAATCATACTTAGAATTTCAGCAATATTCTCAGTTGCTCTTGGATAAATTGTCGCCGGTTTAATTCTTAGTCGTTTTATGTCTTCAAAAAATGCTTCCGAATATTTTTTTGCAACATCACTTGCAGGAACTTTTTCCTCGATGGATTTTTTAATGATCTTATCATCAATATCAGTAAGATTCATAACGAATTTTACATTATAACCTTTATACTCGAGATATCTTCTTATAATGTCAGCCATTATGAATGTTCGGGCATTGCCGATGTGGAAGTAATCATAAACGGTGGGTCCGCATATGTACATTCCAACATTTTGCGGATTGAGTGGAACAAATTCCTCAACTTGCTTTGTGAGTGTGTTGTATAATTTCAGCATTGATATCTTAATTAAGTATTAAAATTCGTTATAAATATAACTAAATCGGAAATGAATTTTAGGCTTCAATAATTCTAAGCTTTTTTATCAATAACTTCATATCACCAGGTAGTTCAGAATTGAAAAACATTTTCTTTTTTTCTACTGGATGATAGAATCCAACCGTTTTTGCGTGTAATGCCTGCCGCGGCATAATCTCCAACAGATTCTGAACTCTTGCTTTAATCTTTGGCAATTCTGAGCCATAAACGACCTGTCGT
>JACZKK010000164.1 GCA_014860115.1 Ignavibacteriaceae bacterium | reverse complement strand
TCTGTTTCAGGGATAATCATACTATTTGTGATTTTGAATGATCCGCCAGAGACTGGTATTCCTTCGTAATCATTACCATAAATTTCTTTAAATGCATTATCACTTAAATAAACTGAAGGAAGGTCACGCTCGTTGCCAATACTTCCGGGAAGAGAAATATCCCTTCCAACTCCAGCGTGGAATATCAGGAATACATCATAATCATTGAACTGAAAACCGGGATAAAGCTGATCTGCTTTTGTCCAGGCTTCAACAGAAAAATTTGCGATTGGTGCAAAGTCATCCGACCCCGGAGCAGGTGAATAATTTCTCATTCTGTCTGAAACAGAAAAAGTATCAGGCAGAACAGTGTACTGAATGTTCAGATTTCCCTTTGAGACTTTTGTAAAATAATTTTTTACAAACTGAAGGTGTGATTCAAAATATTTTTTATCATGAGGGAGAGGATCCAGAATATCGCTGCCATAATTCTGAGAATAAATGGTTCCAAACTTTCCGTTACCTGAAGTTGTTCCATCAGCATCTTCCTGGAAGTTTACCATTATTGCCAGGATCTTAAGAGTATCATCTGCAAGTGCAGCTCTTTCAACTGCAGCTGGAAATGGATTAAGCTTGCCGACAAAAGATTGGGCAGATAGCCTGCCCAATTCAAATAGTACGAGAATAGAGAGAAGGAAATATTTCATATTAAATTTTTAGATTCCCCGAGGAAAGCCCCTTTGTGGTTCCGGAACTGCTCCCCAGCCAATTACTATAGTGAATCTTAATGTTTCATCAAGCGGATGGTTACTCTCGATTGAACTGATATAACTGAAATCAAATCCATAAATATCATACCTCAAACCTGCACCAAAGGTCAAGAATTTTCTGTTGCCGTAAGAAGGATCTTCATAGAAGAAGCCTGATCTCAGAGCAAAAAGAAAATCACCCGGAGTTCCATACCAATATTCTACACCCATAGATGTTACTACATCTCTTAATTCCTCGCTGATAGAATTATCACCCCAGGAAGTGATTATTCCAGTATAAAATTCATCTGAACTGGTTGAATCTCTGCTCACTAATAGCTTGCTGAAATCTAAAGTATATACTAAAGAATTAAATTCATCTCTAAGAATCTGGAATGCAAATCCTAAGCGAAAGTTAGTCGGGATCGGATCTGATTGCTTTGCATCTATGTAAGTAATTTTTGGACCAAGGTTGCTCAAGTTAGCACCGATACTTAGTCTGTTCTCAAGTTCCCATCCAAAGATATCAAGATACGCTGGTCTCCACATTCCTGCAAGATCAAAGCTTACAGAAGTTGCAACACCTGTTCCCTGCTCTTCGCCCGTCGGCTGGTCAGAAAGTCTGCTATGAATAATCCTGAAGTTAAAACCAACACCCCAATCAGTACCAAGTTTGGTTGCATAACCAAGAGTTAGTGCTGCGTCGTAAGCGTTGAAAGTTCCCACCGGTTCGGGTCCTCCTTCGAGCGTTCTGACAAACTCACCAAAATTCATATAAGTAACGCTTGCTGTTACACTACCACTCAATTCCTCAAGATAGGTTCGAAAGGTCAGGTAATCATAGAATAAATCTAAATTAAATTGTGGCAGCCAGTTACTGTGAGTGATTGTAACTTCTGTACCCGTCAAAAATGCAATTCCCGCCGGGTTCCAGAATATTGCGGCTGAGTTATCAGCAAGACCTGTTCCTGATTCACCCAAAGCACCAAATCTCGAATCGGGTGCTAAAAGCAAGAATGGAACTGCGGCTTCTCCCTGAGCGTAACTTTTGCCGGGAATAGCTAGAACAGTCAGTCCTATCAATAAGCAGGATAGTATCACCTTCATTTTATTTTTCCTCCTGGATATTTTATTTTCTTCTGTCTTTAACATTTTCGTTCCTCTTAAGGTTAGAAATATATAAAAATTTTTTTGATTAAAAATACTTAAATAATTCACAATTATTTGACTACTGACATTTTACCCAGTATGCTCTGAGTAAACTCACCGTCGGTTGTTTTCACTATTAGTTTATAGAGATAAGTGCCGTTACCAAGCTGATCGCCGTCTTCATCTCTGCCGTCCCAATTAATTTTAACAAACTTCTGGTTGATGTTCTTCTCTTCAAGTTGTTTTATCATTCTTCCTGCAATAGTATAAACATTTATCTTCACATCAATCTCACGAGTCAGGTTGTGCTGAAAAGTAAATGCAGTATTTGATGTAAAAGGATTCGGATAGTTGTAAACATCCCTTACAACCAGATCATTTGTGCTTACTACTGTAAAGTACGATTCCTCATTTGAAAAATTATTAAATACATCCCAGGCCTTTACTTCAATTGTATAATCACCGTCGTTCATCCTATTAAACTTGTAATTGATTTCACCGGTTTTACCTCCGGCATCAAGCTCACCAACAAAGTAATCTGTAAAATCAATCGGGTTTCCTGGATTTTTATTCAGGATTCCTTCCAGTTTATGCCCAACTCCTGTGCCAGTAGTGTTGAGCCCTGTTTCATCAAAAAGCCTCACGATTAAATTCGGTTCAGGACCTACCAGGTAAGAACTTACATATGCAGCATCATCAAAAAAGATTTCTATTTCTGGTCCGTCTCCATCATTAACTGCAGTTGTATCTGTTCCACCAACAATAATTTTATTAGTAAAAGCTAATCCATCCGATTCAAGATCAAAGAAATAAAAGATGATTTTTCCATTTTTATTCTCATATGAAATATCTTTCGGGACAACAAATTCTGCTTCAAACTCACCGCTGGTAACTGAAACTCTTCCACGGAAAATAACACCACCTTGAATAAGCATTGGGTAGTTATCTATTTCCTCGAGAAGCTTTGTTCGCTCAGAATCAAAAACAGTAAGAAGTCCTTCCCCATTATATTCGCTCCATTTTGTGCCGTCAGGTTTAAGAATAGTGCCGGCAATTTTCGTATTGCTCAATGCTCTTATTTGAATGTCAACATTCAATAGCTGTCCGTTAATCGAATCAATTGAACCAAAATATTGAGGAACATTTAATCTTATTGTCGGGTCACCGAGCAAATGAAATTTTTGAGAATTAACCGAATTCCAAACTTGTTTTGTTTTTAACACTGACATACCAAGAGTAACATTTAAATTCATCGTGTCTCTCGGGAGTGCAAGTAAATTAGTCATCAATTCATAGTTCAATTGATGATTCTGTCCAGAGAATACTAATCTGCTAGAATTAAAAGTAGCAATCGAGCCCGCGTTTTTTAAAAACAACATTTCTTCTGCTCCACTCTGGAAGTTTGGTATGTCATAATATCCAAAATCACAAGTGGCAGCACATAAGAAAAAATATTTATCATTCGCAAGCTGTGGAATTGTAACTGATCTTTCAAAAACATATTCGTGCGCCCAAACATCAGGATTACCGTGCCCGATATAATTGACTAACATAGTTCCCTGATTCATAATTTTTAATATGTCTGCATTCGCTGCTGGTTTTCTTCTTCCGTTGCCCGTAATTACTACAGGATAATCGGCAAGGTATATTTTCTTAATGTCAAATGAAGGAGGAATAATATTCTTTGCAAGGTTTTCTGAAGGTGCAGTATGTTCACTTCCCTCATAACGTGTTGAAGTATATCCATCATCAGCAACAAGTGTTACAAGGTTGCGCCAGTTGCCCTGCTCACTATTGAATTCATAATGAACAATTTTATCAATGTAAGTATTAGCTTCATTTAAATTTCTTACAGTTAATCTTCCGAACGCAATATCTGGCTTTAAATCTTCACCATCCACTCTTGCAAAAAAATCATCTGTGCAATAAGAATCGGCTCCAAAAATCAGCTTAAGAGATTCTTCAGTTTGCCAGGTAGGAATAAAGTTATCACCAAATCCTTCGACATTTTTATAGTCAAAAGTGCCTTTACCCATAAACATAAAATATTCGGGTTTTATCTGCCAGTTATCGTAAGCATATTTAATGAAATCTCTGACTGCTGATACATCCTGAATTCCGCAAGAAAACTCATTGAATATTTTTTCAACATCAATGACTATTGTCGAGATCGGAATTTTAGTTTCGTTCTCTCTGTAACTTTTTAGTCTGTTGGATGCATCCAGAAAATTTTTGTGTGATATAATAATAAACTTTGCCCCATCCGTTATTCCTCTCAGATTGGAATTCTCAACTGTAGATGGATTTGTCGGGATCAGATAATTTTCATTCCCAACTGCGATATATTTCCTTATTGAATCACCATTTTCAGTAAACTGGAATCTGTAATCTCCACCGCTTGGCCAGCCGGGTTTTGGATTTACAAGAAGAATGTTGCTGTGATCGGTAACATCAAAAACTTTAATCTCCGACGACGGGAATCCACTCAGGTAATATTCAACCAATGCAGAAGAATCTTTTGAAAAGAATATGATTTTATTCTCGACAGGTTTTAATTCTTTTTCATAACTTATTTCAAAATAATCCAGGTATCCAACCGATGTGACTGAAGAGGAACTTAAAGTAAACTTTAATACACTCCTGTCATCTGGAAGTGCTCCATTAAAAACAGCGCTTTCTGAATGAGCTACTCCAACTGTGTAAGATGCACTTCCATAACCCGCCAATGACTTTGAGAGAATGTTAGCATTGTTTTCAGCTAGAGTAAGTGTAAATGCTCCCTGCGATGCATTGACAAATCTCAAATTATAGTTAATCGGGAAGGATGGAATTCTGTTATCAAGCTTATTCATATAAGTTCTAGTGGGTACACTCTGCGAAAAGTCATCACCAAAATACTGCCTGCCGGATTTCGCGAGGTTTATCTTATCAACTTCGTAATCTGCAAAAGCAGCAGTTGAAGTCTGCACATAATCCTCAGTTGTATTCAAGCTTGATTTGTTCTGAACTCTTATACCATTGTCACCACCAGCAGTAATCCAAAAATAATTTTTATCTGAGAAAGGATGATTAAATCTCTGAATTGTTTTGCTGACAGGATCAAAATCTCTGAACTGACTTCCTCTTCCGTAAAATAAAATGTAATCGCTCGGGTCAAAAACACCATCATTTTCACCAATAACCATAATAGCATTTTCAACCAGATCAATTGGACGAGGGGTTGTTACTTTTTCTGATAAGACTTTGCCGCTGTTATTATATATCTTAATTGTTCGGGGATCAATTGTAGACACACTGAATCCAAAAGATTCAAGCTTTGCTCTGTCAATTTTATAAATACCTTCTGCCGGAGCTTCAAATTTTACCCACTGCCCGTCTGCCAAAACGCTGTTACCAGCTTTCGATAATCTCCTGTCTTCCTTCACCCAGTATTTGGCAGCATCATAATTAATGACAGAATATTTAAGAAGATCATCTTCAGTTTTTCTGCCTGTGAACTGGGTATTTGCATAATCAATTTGAAAAACAATCTTTGAATATAATTTTATCGTGTTTGTATTAACATCAAATTTGACAGGGAATATTCTGATATCCTGTACACCTAAGCCTCTGGCAATTCCATAATCACCAAATGAAGCTAGCTCGGGGAAATCAACGTAGTTATAATATTCGGATGAGATTTCATATTTAACTGCGTCAAGGAAATTTTCCTTTTCGTAGGAAGCAACAGGTAAGACTTTACCCTCTAAAACTTTGAAAGTGGAACTTAATATCTTAATTGAATTTCCAAATTCTGATGGAACTCCAATAAGCATTCGCCTCTCAGGAATTTCCGGAGTTCCCCATTCTGTTGATTCATCAACATAACCAAATGCAAGGCCTGTGCTTCTGAATTCCTGATCATTTATTTTTCTTATTGATGTATCAATAAACTGTGGAGTATATTCTAAAATAATTGAATTCTGATCTGAAGCTAGAATCCTGAAATCCTGTTGCGGGAATAAGAAGGCAGTAATTGCCAGAGTGAAGATGAAGATTTTGCTAATCATTTTATGGTAATTTAAAATTACTCTGTTTAGAAATATTTCTTTAAGATACTTTTTAAATTTTGATATTCAACCCGGAATATCAATGATGTAGCAAAACCCGATTATAACTCCTTTAATTTGAGCGAAAAATAGTCAACTAATAGATTACCAGTCAAGTCAATTCTTTGATTGAGAATAACTTTACTTTTTCAAGAATTTCCTCTGTTTTGATGTATGTAATTGACATTGTTGAATCAGTCCATAATACTTTTTTATCAGTTCCAATAAGTACCAGCAGGCGCTTATTCATCCCAAAGAAATTTACTGCATCAAATTGTTTGCTGACAGTTTTATCCTCATCAGCAAGTAATGGAAAATTTAGTTTTAGCTTACTGCAAAAAGTAGAATGAGACTCAACTGAATCGGTACTGATACCTACAACTTTTACTCCGTGCTTGATAAAATCATCCAGGTTTTGATTGTAATCATTTAGCTGAGTGGAACAGACAGGTGTATCATCCTTTGGATAAAATGCCAACAATAGTTGCTTATCAAGATTTTTATAAAGCTCAAAATTATTTCCGTTTTCATCCTTCAAAACAAAGTTTGAAACTAGATCCCCTGCTTTCATAATCCAAGTAGCTCCTTTTTATTTTTCATGGCGTTTATACAGAATTGTATGTGTTCTTCAAGCGGAATTCCCAATTCTTCAGCGCCTTTTATAATATCTTCCCTATTGACAGTTCTGGCAAATGCTTTGTCTTTCATTTTCTTAAATACAGATTTTACCTCAACTTCATCCACCGTTCTTGAAGGACGAACGTAAGTTACAGCAGTGATAAATCCTGCGAGTTCGTCACAAGCAAATAACACTTTTTCGAGCTTAGAAGTTCTCTTTACTCCCGTATAATCAGCATGAGACATAATAGCATTTCGGAATTCATCAGAAAAACCTCTTTCTTTAAGAATTTCATTTCCTTTGTATGGATGTTCTTCGGCAGTTGGATACATTTCATAATCGAAATCGTGCAGCAAGGCAACATTACCCCAGTATTCTTCATCTTCATTCAATTTGACCGCATACGCTCGGACGCAGGTTTCAACTGCAAGTGCATGCTTAATCAAACTTTCGCTTTTTGTGTATTCATTAAGAATTGAAAGGCAGTGATCTCTATCTCTTTCAAAATCGGACATTAACTATTCTCCTTTTTTTCTATTCGTTTAGTGGATTGAAACTTGGACACAAATCACCAACGACACATTGCAAGCATTTCGGTCGTCTGGCGATACAAACCTTCCTTCCGTGATTCATTAAATAATGACCAAGATTTATCCATTCCTTTTCAGGAAATATTTCTTTCATTTTTTTTTCTATTTTATCAGGTTTTTCTGAGTCAACAAATCCCATTAGATTTGATAATCTAATTACGTGAGTGTCAACCGCAATGGCTGGTATTCCAAAAGCATTTCCTGCTACCACTGAAGCCGTCTTCCTCCCAACTCCCGGCAATGAATTCAGTGCTTCAAAATTTTTTGGAACTTTTCCTCCATAATTTTCAAGTAATGCTTTACAGCAATTTTTAATGCTCTTAGCTTTTTGCCGATAAAAGCCCGTGGAGAAAATATCTTTCTCAAGCTCTTGGTTAGATACGCTCAAAAAATCCTGAGGCTGTTTATACTTTTTGAAAAGTGATTTCGTGACGAGGTTCACTCTTTGATCGGTGCATTGAGCTGAAAGGATTGTTGATATTAATAATTGGAAAGGTGATTGAAACTCAAGAGCAATTTTTGCAAGAGGATATTCCTTCTTCAACCTCTTCAGAACTTCATTAGCTCTGGCAACTTCAGATTTTGATTTCATCCTTGTTAAACTTTTCATCTTTAATTTTTAATCGTTCAACAGGAATATTTTTTATCAGGTGCTGCTGGATAATTTCTTCAACATCATCAGTAGTTACTTTGCCATACCAGATTTGTTCTGGATAAACCAAAACAGTGACACCATGCTCGCAGGCATCAAGACATCCAGCGGTGTTAGCTCTTACGGTTGTGCTGAGTCCCAGATCCTTTATTCTTTTTTTAAATAGTTCTTTTATTTCAGGACTATTTTTCTCTGCACAGCACCCGCGCGGATGTCCTTCCGGTCTTCTGTTCTCACAGATAAAAATATGTTTTTCAAATCGTTTCATAATTATTTTTTATTTTTATTGAAATAAAAATAATCAAATTAGATTTTACATTGACTATGAATTCCAAAAGCAATACGTTTAGTATGACAAAAACATGGAGTTGTAATGAAAAAAATAATTGTTATTTCAATTTTGTTTGTTTTTTGTTTTCTCATCAATTGTAGCGATGACAATCCCACAAATTCTTCAATAAGTAAAAAATACCCTAACGACGTCGGAAGTGAATGGGAGTATGGTACCATTATGATATTTGAATACTATAATTCAACAGCACAGGTTATAGAGACCGATACAATTGATTTAAGCAATACAATTGTAAAAATTATAAAAACAAATGATTCATTGGGAGTTTACAAAGAACTAACCGTATTTGAAAGTTATGACGTTTCATCACCTCAATACAAAGGCAAACATTGGTATTCGAACACCGATATTGACTTAAGCGCAATTACATATTCAAATGCCGGGTCAGCACGATTTATTGTACCGAAAATTACGAGTAGAAAATACCTAACTTTTAAAGAGTTAAAATCAATCATCAACTCCCCTTATCAAAATCTTTTTTATGCAAAGTCAGAATCTGTTTCAGATACGATTTTATTTTATGATGTTCCTAGAAAGGCACTTGCTTACCCATTAGCTGTTAATCAACATTGGGTTGAACTTGAAACTCCTTGGTACCGCGAAAGATATGTTGAGAGATCAATCACTTTAAATTTTAACGGAAGGGTAGTAAAATGTTATGAGATAAAAGTAAACTGGCCTGACTTCAAAATAGAAATCAATGATTATGTTAACTTAAATATCGGTTTACTCAGAAGAGATATTATCGCGGACAGTGTATTATTTACAGATCCTAGCAGTCCAGATTCGGGAAGATTTGGGAGATACTATGAATCTTCAAACCTGGTCAGAACCAATCGATAAGTTGAATACAAATTGTAGATTTAAGAATATTTTGTAGCGCGTGCGGGATTCGAACCCGCGATCTCCGCCTTGAGAGGGCGGCGTCCTAAGCCACTAGACGAACGCGCCGGTAAAAATGTATGATGTTCAAGGTTAGATGGAAGATGTTTTAATTAAATTTCTGATTTTCCATTTATCCATCGACCAACTTCCATTATCCATCTTCCATAAGGTTGGCTGTCCCGCTAGGACTCGAACCTAGACTCTTCTGATCCAGAGTCAGACGTGTTAACCAGTTACACCACGGGACAATTAATTTTGGGTTCAAAATTACAACATTTACCTAAATATTCCCAAAGGGATAAGAACATCTCAAGTGATACTCTCGAAACATTTAACTTAACAGTTAAGTGATAAACCATATCAATTCATCAAAGAACATCTTATGTTCGCAACCAATTTTAAGCAGCTCCTTGTCAAGAAATGATATTTCATTTAACTCCATTATTCGCTAATATTGATTATAAAAAAATAAGATATTAGAAATGAAATCAATTTTTGCACTTCTTTTTATATTGATTGGAACAGTAATATTTCCACAAAAATTTCAACTAGAAAACAAAATTGGTCGGTTTGTAAACGCCTCCTCTTTCTATATAAATTCAGCAGGATATATTTACGTATCAGATATTAACACAGATGAAATAACCGTGCTGGATACATCAGGTAATCTTGTAAAGAATATAGGCGGATACGGCTGGAGGCAAAGTGCATTTGACAATCCTGCTGACATTTTTGCAGATGCCTTGAAAGTATATGTTGCCGATAAGAACAATCACCGCATCCAGAGATTTGACAAGAATCTTAATTTTAATTTTCAAATATTGACCCGTCAAAGTGAGGTTGAACAAGAACGATTTGGTTACCCGTTAAGTGCAGTTATGTCAAACCAGGGTGATATTTTTATACTCGACTCGGAAAATTCACGCATTGTTAAGTTTGATATCTTTGGAAATTTTCTGCAAAATTTTGGTGGATATGATTATGGAAATTATGCTTTGCAAAAACCGCTTCAACTTGCTGTTTCAATGCAGAACAATATCTTCGTCATTGATGGGAATCAGGTAATCATATTTGACCAATATGGTAATGGCAGCGGGAAAATGACCGGCATCGAAGATTTTACAAGCATAAGAATAATATTTGAGTGGCTGACTGTTACGAGTAAGGACAAAATTTACACTGCAAATCTCAGATCGCCTGAAATGAACCTGAAAGAATACTTGCTTGAAGGAATAGAGGGTAAGTTTGAAATCGTATCTGCTTTGGTATTTAACAACAAACTCTTCGTGCTTTCTAAGAAAGAAATATTTATTTTCAACCGAATATAAATTTCAAAAATTGCTGCATACCGAAGTACATAATTCTACGGAACATATCTTTGAACACCAACCTAAGATAATCTTGACACGAATTATTCTGCTTTCCATTTTATCTTTCTGGATTTACGGATTTTTGCTGCCTACAATAACATCAACCAATAATTTCTTATTTACCTTTTCACTTTCACGAATCTATTCTACTGTTTGTCATCAGGATATTATAAAATGTATTTCAATTGGTAATGCTTCGATGATGATTTGTGCAAGATGTGCTGGGATTTATTTTGGAGCATTCACAGCAGGATTATTAAGTTTACTTTTAATTGTGCCTTCAATTAGTAGAAGAGTTTTAGTTCTTTCAATGATACCTCTAGGAATGGATGTGTTGTTCGTGCTTACTGGAGTTTATACATATTCACAGGGAATTGCATTCGCAACAGGTTTGGTTTTTGGAGGCGTAGTTTATTTATTTTTACTAGATATATTAGAAAACTTATTTTCAAAAAAACCTTTTCAGGGGAATGAATAAAAAATACTTATCAGCTTTGGTTTGCGGCTTTAGTACAGCTGTTTTAACTACAATACCGGGAATTCAGAGCATTGGTTGCTGTTTGCTGGCTCCAATTGCTTCAATAGTAGCAATCTATCTTTACAAAAAATCTCAAACTGGTCTAATAAAAATTCAAACAGGTACGGGAATTCTACTTGGACTCTTAACTGGAATATTTGCTGCACTTTTCGCAAGTGGTTTTGAAATTATCATTACTTATATAACAAGAATAAGTGATCTGGTAACATCACTGCCTGAAGCTCAAAGAGTAGTTAAAGATATGAATTTGGGACCCGCTGCTGATGAATCAATGGAAGTACTAAAACAAATGGTAAGTGAAATTCAGTCGAAGGGATTTTCATTTTTATATACATTCCTTATTACTACGACAAATCTAATTACATATTCAATTTTTGGAATGCTTGGAGGCCTCATTGGCACAGCAATAATAAATAAAAGAAGCCAATCAATTTAATATGATTTCAGCATTCATATTTTTTGCACATTTTATTTTTCTATTGCTAATCTTTACCTGGAAGTGGCAGAGAGAAGGAATTTCAGGTGCCGTTTTAAATGTTAGCTTAATTTTGATTTTGTTTGCCGTGGGATGGACAATTACAGGAATGATAGCAAAATTTTTAATGGAGCCAGAGGGCTTTGGACTCTATTATGACAGAGATACATTTTCACTCACACTGCTAACAATCATAGAAATTTTATTTTACCGTTTCTACTATAAACCATCTACTGCAGACGGTAAGGGAACACAATAACAGCAGTCTGTTCAGCCTGTCGTTGATTTGAACTCAATGCCTCAAATCTCCACTGTCTTAGAGAATTAATTGCAGCATTCTCCAATCTTGTGTCTGCTTTCATCTTTGGAATGATAGTTCCTACTGTGCCGTCAGGTAAAATTGTAAATTGTAGTTTTATATTAACTTCCTTCTTCACACCGTCGGGATATTGTGGAAGAATGAAACTATAAATTTTTCTGGTTCCCTTTCCGCCCCAGTCAATATCAAATCCAAAGTTACCTTCAACACTGCTGTTTCCTTCTTCACTAGACTTGGAATTAGATACAACTGTTTCTGTGTTTATTTCATTACTTTCTTCAGCAACCTCTTTTTCGTTATTAGCCGGTTTGATTACGTTTTCATCTTCTGTACTAACAGCAATAGGTAAATCAACCTCTTTAACTTCAGGATTTTTCTCCTTTAACTGTTCTTTTTCACTTGGCTTCGGAGTTTCTTTAATTATATTAATTTTATTACCCTGTGCACCTGAAGAACCTGTTTGATCCAATATACCAAAAGAAAGTTCAACATACTCTGATGGCACATAATCAAAAGATAAATTGATTAATAGAAAAAGCAGAATTGCAATTGCATGCAATACAAAGGAAATAGTATACGATATTCCTGAACTTTTCTTGGAAGACATAGTACTCCTCCTATGGATTTTCTTTTTCAGTTTCTATTGTGAATTTACCAATACCAACGGACTTGGCTGCATCTATCACTTTAATTACAAGATCAATTTGAACAGTCTTATCTGCCCTTATAACAAGACTTGCCTCATCGCTGACGCCGCGCATTTCCGTAAGCTTTCCTGAGAGCATTTCGATAGTTGTCTGATCCGGTCCGGCATAAACTACACCTGCCGAGGTTATTGTAACAATCATCTTTGCTGGTTCAGATAGTTCATTTGTTTTAGAGCCTGGTAATTTAACTTTCACACCTGTCTGGATTACAAACTGTGATGTTAAAAGAAAAAAGATTACCAGCAATAAGACAATATCGGTTAAAGATGAATATGAAAAAATAGTTAAAGGCTCATTAGAAGTACTAAATTTCATAATTTCTCCTTACATCTCAACTTCAATTTCATCATCAAAGTCTATTGCTTCTTTTGATGTATCCTGCATCGTATCAACAACATCATTTGCAACAGTTTCCATATCAGAGACAAACTTCTTAATTGAACTTATGAAATAATTATAAAAGGCATAAGCCGGTATGCCGACAATTAAACCAAATGCTGTAGTTAACAATGCTTCCCAGATACCACCTGCAAGATCGCTCGGGTTTGCAGCACCTGCAAGATCCTCAATTCGCATAAACGCTTGAATCATTCCAGTGACAGTTCCAAGAAATCCTAACAAAGGAGCAACACCGGCAACGGTAGCCAGAATAGATAAACCTTTTTCAAGTTTACTAACCTCCTGCCTGCCCGCATTCTCAATCGCCTCCTTAACTCGTTCGTGACCCATTCCGAATTTCTTCAATCCCTTCCTTACCATATTCCCGATAGGAGATTTTTCTCTAAGACAGAAAGAAGCCGCTCCGCTCATATCCTTGTTCTTAATAAATCCTCTTATCCTTACTAAGAAAGCAGGTAAGTTAATTTTAGCTCTTCTAAGAACTAAAAATCTGTCAATAGCAACCGCCAGTGCAACAACTGAGCAAAATAAAATTGCCCACATTATTACACCACCCTTCAGAAATATTTCAAATAGATTCATTTCTCTCCAAATATTTATTATTTAATATATTTTTCTTGAAATTGCCTTGCAAATTCTTCCGAAGTAAAATCACCAACGTTTAAATTATACCTGGTTGGTTTACCAGGAATTTCTTCAACCTCGATGAATGCATTATATCCCTCATCAAAATATTTTTCAGCAGCATTGTCTGCAGCAGTATAGGATTTATAACTTCCAACGAAAACAACATAGTAGTTATTATATAAAAATATTCTTGAACTTTTCTGCTCGGTAACTTCAGGTTCAACTTTTTGTTCAATTTTTTGTTCAATTTTAGGCGGAACTTCTGGTTTTACCTCAACCTTTTTTTCAACAACGGGTTCACTGACTTTCTCTATCGGTTTAACCGTCTCCTCGTTTGGCGATGCCACTTGCTCGGTCAAGAAAACATTTGGATTAATTCCTTCTAACGGTATTGCCTTACCAGTTTTTGCATATGGATAAGTAACTGCAAATTCATAATCACGATCTATAACAGTTACATCTGCAGGTGGATTTACACTTTTTACAATGTTAACAGGTTTACTATCCATTCCATCTTCTTTAAATAGATAGAAGTATATAACAGCTCCAGCAATAATGATTATAGAAAAAAGCATTATAAGTGGAATGAAATTTCTATTGTCGCGAAAGCTTTTATAATTGTCTGAACTGTTTATTACATTTATTGAATTATCATCCGGCAGCTTATTTTTCTTTTGTATTTTTTTTATATCGGCTCTTAAGTGATACACTTCGCTCTTGGATTTAACCTCTGTAAACTTATGAACAGGTTTTGTGGGAGGAGCCTTTGACGAAGAATCCCTTTCCTTATTTAACCTTAGCTTTGATTGCTCGTCAATATTCGTTTTGCTTATCTCTGTTGAAGATAGACGTGACTTAACCGGTTGAAATTCTTTGAATCTCGAAATTTCTTTATCAATTTCCGACTCTTCAATTGCTGCATCCAATGCCTCTTCAGCATCTATTTTTTTATCAGAATCTGCTGTCTCTTTAATTTGTTGTTTTGAAATGTTATCAGATTTAGAATGTAATTCTTTATTTTTTTTAGCTCTAAAATCTTCTGGTGAAGGTTGTTCAACTTTTTTATCATAGAATTTTTTTCCAATATTCCATGGAAGAGATGAATCTGCAGAATCATTTATTTTTAGATTACCTTCAGCAGCCTCATTATCCTTCACTTCCTTTTTAGTTATAGGAGTATCATCACTTTTTACTTTCCCTGAATGTATACTTTCGAATTCAGAATTTGATTTCGTATCGGCTGACTCTTTGAATTTTGGTTTAAAGCCAAATGGGAATATAAATTCTTCTTCAAAAAATTTGTCATTTTTTTTAAGCCCGCTAATAATTACTTCTGCCTTCGTAGCAAATGAATTAATGAGCTGGCTCCTGGTGGTGTGTGGTGAAAA
>JACZKK010000163.1 GCA_014860115.1 Ignavibacteriaceae bacterium | reverse complement strand
GCTCAAAAGCTAGTTGAGTTTGATCAGTTTTTGCCTGACCTGTTGAACAGTCTGGATGAAAGTGACAGGCTTGTGATTACTGCAGATCACGGAAACGATCCGACAACACCAAGCACCGACCATAGCAGGGAATATGTGCCGTTGTTATTCTATAGAAAAGGTGTTGCAGGAAAAAATCTTGGTGTAAGAAAAACATTTTCAGATGTTGGAAAGACCGTTGCTGATTATTTTAATGTTGAAAACAAGCTTAGCGGAGTCAGTTTTCTGAATGAGTAGGAGTGAGCTGAAAGAGCCTAAAATTCTTTTTATTGATTTGAATGACCGAAGTTTCGATAATTCTCTTTCAGATCAAATTGTAAATTTAAAAGATGCTGGTTACACTCAGTTCAACTTAGAAATCAAACCTTCAATTGAAGACGAAATTATAAACTTGAAGGTGGATATAGATCTGTTCAGCAGAATAAAAAAAGTTCAGGATTTACCGGATTGGGTAATCGTCAAGCTGATTTTAGCAAACGCAAAATTGAAGAGCACCGATTTCAAAAAGCGGATGACGAATGGTTAAATACCTTTTAGAAACCGATGTGCTGGTTGATTACCTGACTTCAAATGAAAATAATTATTTAATGAATCTTATGCAGACAGGAGTTTGCTTTACAACAGTTTTGAACGCATCTGAACTGCTGGCTGTATGCAAGGATGATAAGGAAAAATTGTTAGTCAGGAGCGTTTTAGATTCCTTAAAAGTGCTTGGTTTACACTCGAGATACGCATTGACTATTCCGGATTTTGCTGACAAAACTGAAAATGTACGTGATGCATTATTTGCTGTTGTCTCTATGATAAATAAATTACCGATAGTGACATTGAATAGTAATCGATATAAAAAAACAAATTTGAAAATCATTCATCCACAAGAAGTGGGAGTATAAATGTTTCTTGGAAGAGTTATTGGAACAGTCTGGTCAACAAAAAAAGACGAAAATCTGGTTGGCGCAAAATTTTTAATTGTTCGTGAACTGAGCCTGGATTTGAAAGAGAAGGAACGCTTTGTTGTTGCAGTTGACAGCGTTGGGGCCGGAGAAGGTGAAGTAGTTCTTGTCGCCACGGGAAGTTCATCACGAATGACAAGCTTCACAAAAGATAAACCCGTTGATGCTGTGATAATGGGAATTGTAGATAAGCTTGATGTATCAGAAAAATAATTTTTAATTGTGAGTTGAACAAAAATGTTTTTAGGAAAAGTCATTGGCAATATTTGGGCTACAAGAAAGCATCCTAGTTTAAGCAGCTTTAAGCTGATGATTGTTCAGCCGTTAAATGGTGAACTTGAAAAAACTGGCGACCCGATCATTGCTGTTGATACAGTTGGCTCAGGTCCGGGAGAAATTGTTTATTACATAACAGCCTCCGAGGCAGTAATACCATTGCCGATTGATATGGCTCCTGTGGATGCATCAATAGTTGGGATTGTTGATTCTGTTAACTCAGAAAAATTCAAAAAGAGTAAGCCGTGAAAATATCCAAGCAGTTTACAAATCGGGATTCTCAGTCGCTGGATAAATATTTCCACGATATCGGGAAGGTTACGTTACTTACTGCTGAGCAGGAAATTGAGCTTGCTATTAAAATTAGACAGGGTGATGCAGAAGCGCTGGAAAAGTTAACCAAGGCAAATTTACGGTTTGTTGTGAGTGTGGCGAAACAGTATCAAAACCAGGGACTTTCTCTCGGTGATTTAATTAATGAAGGCAATCTCGGGCTGATAAAAGCTGCACGAAGGTTTGATGAAACCCGTGGGTTTAAATTTATTTCTTATGCAGTTTGGTGGATTCGTCAGTCCATTATGCAGGCACTTGCGGAGCAGTCGCGAATTGTTCGTTTGCCTCTTAACCGTGTTGGTGCTTTGAACAGGATAGGTAAAGCTTACAGTAATCTTGAACAGGAATTTGAAAGGGAGCCCAGCTCTGAAGAGCTTGCCGAGGAACTTGAAATGAATGTTGATGATGTTTCAGAGGCGATGACTTTATCTGCCAAACACGTCTCAATGGATGCACCATTTAACCAGAGTGAAGAAAACCGGCTTCTGGATGTGCTTGAAAATGAAGACCAGCCATCACCTGATAATATATTGATGTCAGAATCACTTAAAGAGGAAGTGGAAAGAGCTTTGGCAAAACTTTCAGCACGTGAAGCAGAGGTGATAAAACTTTATTTTGGCTTCGACGTTGACGAACCGTTAACGCTCGAAGAAATTGGTGAAAAATTTAACCTCACGCGTGAAAGAGTCCGCCAGATAAAAGAAAAGGCAATCCGCAGATTGAGGAATACAACCAGAAGTAAAGATTTGAAAAAATATCTTGGGTGAAGTTGAGAACTCTCAATCCAAAAATATTTCTATTTCTATTCTCCCTGTTAATCATCTCAGCCTGTTCAGCAAGCAACACTGTCAGGTTTGGTAAGAAATCCGCTGATGAAGAATCTAAAAAATCTACAGTCAGGTTTACGTCAGAAGATGATTCTATGATTGTTGATTTAAACCTCGACCTAAAAGATCCCGATAACCTTCCTTCAGAAGAACCTGATATTGATGTTTCAAGTCTGCTTGCCGCAAATCAGAACAATGCTAATATTGATGTGCCTGGATTTGACTATACAACTCTCAGAGAAAAGATGCTGATGGAAGTGATTAAATACCTTGGTACTCCATATAAATACGGCGGTAATACAAAGGCAGGAATGGATTGTTCTGCCTTTACTCAAATACTTTACAGGGATGTTTTTAATGTTAGTCTTGAGAGATCTGCCCGTCTTCAATACAACCAGGGAAAAGTTCTATCATCTGATGACGAATTAAAATTTGGCGACCTTGTGTTTTTTAACACTCGCAAAAGAGTAAAACCCGGTCACGTTGGCATTTATATTGGCGACAATCTCTTTGCGCACGCAAGTACAAAAAAGGGAGTAACAATAACTGCTTTGGATTACGATTACTACCGGAGAACCTATATGGGTGCAAGAAGGTTTGAATCTAATGGGTTGACGGAGAAATCAAATTAAACATTAAAAATTTATCAGTTAAATTTTCAACCTAGACTATGAAAAGAAATATCTTTCACTTTGAGTTAGCCTATTCATCTTCACAGATAGTAATTATTTTATTACTTCTTTACCTACCAAGTGGAAATTTAAAATCTCAGGTTTTTGGAAATTTAATTGAAAAAAATATTCAATCAACAGTGTTAATTAATATTAGTAGCATTTCTGGGTCTGGCATTTTGGTTCAGGATACGTTGTTAAGGCTACACTTGATCACCGCTAAACATGTTATGTTCAATCCACAAAACAACTTCTTGAATTTAAACTCGAATGAAGCGAAAGTCCATTTCTATGCACAAAATTTTAAAAGTGATAGTATCAATCATATTATTTTAAATTTAGACAAATTGTTGCAATCTGGTATGGTGAGAAAAGACTCTTTAATAGACATAGCAGTTATAACTATTGCACAGATTGAAAAATCTGGTGCTATTAGATATTTTGATGGAGTTTCCAGATCAGGCCAACCTGTCAATTATACTCCTTATCCAATATGGAATGAGACAACCACTAGCATTGAAAATCTCTATTTAGGAGAAGATGTATTAGTGGTTGGATTTCCAAGTTCACTTGGATTAAGACAGTCCCCTCAATTTGATTACAATAAACCACTTTTAAAAAGAGGGTCGATTGCAAGCGTAAGTGACAATTTCCAAACATTCGTTATTGATTGTGCAGTTTATCGTGGTAATAGTGGTGGCCCAGTTTTTCTAGAGAGAAAAAGTTTTGATAAATATAGTTTAAGATTAATTGGAATTGTTGTTGAATATATTCCATTAATCAATCCTACTGTTACCAAAAAAGACGTTTATATTGAAACTTCCAGTTATGCCGTTGTTGTGCCAATTGAATATGCGAATAAACTCATTTATTCAAATTAATTAATTTTTATACTGAAAAAAAAGCCATTCCTTTTGAGAATGGCTTTTGCGTTTTAAATATTTTTGATATTTAACTACACCCCGAAGTAGAACCGCAGGTCATACACTTCAGGCAAGTTCCGTTTCTTACCATCGTCATACTCTGGCATTCGGTGCAAATATCTCCGGTGTAACCTCTTTCAATTGCCATTTTTACCTGTGTGTTCTTCTCAGCTTTTTTACTCGTTGCTGTTGGTGTATCACGTTTCAAATGTGAGTTTTGGCTTTTTGTTGGAGAAGTCGAGAAGGAATCAATATTATCTTTATCAAGCTCGACAAGTCTCTCACTTACTATTTCCTCGCTTACAAAATCCGGTTCAGCAAACTTCTTTACAATACCCGGAGAAGCTTTGGATTTAATTTCTTCAGGCTCAATGTGAGCAAGATCGTATCTGTTCAGGTAGGTAACTGCGAGTTCTCTGAAAATATAATCAATAACAGAAGTAGCCATTTTGATTTTTTCGTTTCCGGTTACAATTCCGCTTGGTTCAAATCTTGTGAAAACAAACGCATCAGCAAACTCCTCAAGCGGGACTCCGTGCTGCAATCCAAGTGAAATTGAAATTGCGAAGCAGTTAAGCAGACTTCTGAAAGCCGCACCCTCACGGTGCATATCTATAAATATTTCACCTATCTGTCCATTATCATATTCACCGGTTCTAATATAAACCGACTGCCCATTAATCTTTGCTTTCTGAGTGTAGCCTGATCTTCTGTCCGGTAACCTTCTTCTCTTAGCAATATATCTGTGAATTATCCTCTCAGCGACTTTAACCATATCGTTCTTCTCTTTGTCTTCGATCAATGCTTCAATATCTTCTTCACTGAGCGTATTTAACGGCTGGGATAATTTTGAACCATCTCTGTAAAGTGCATTCGCTTTAACGCCAAGCTTCCAGGATTGCATATAAGCATCTTTAACATCTTCAATAGTTGACTGGTTTGGAAGGTTGATTGTTTTTGAAATTGCACCGGAAATAAAAGGCTGTGCAGCTGCCATCATTTTTATGTGAGCCATTGCCCGAATGAATCTTGTGCCTTTCTTGCCGCATTTGTTAGCACAATCGAAAACAGGGTAGTGCTCGTGTTTGAGGAATGGAGCGCCTTCAACAGTCATCGTTCCGCAAACGTAATCATTCGCGGATGCAATTTCCTGTTTGGAAAATCCTATCTCTTCTAAAAGATTAAAGTCGAACCTGTTAAACTTGTCCTCGTCAATTTCAAGATTATTTATTATGAAGTCGTCACCCAAGGTAAACTTGTTAAATGCAAAGCCTATCTCAAAAACTGATGGAAGTGTTTTCTCAATTTTGGCCAATGCTTCTTCGGTGAATCCTTTTGCTTTTAATGATTCTGGATTGATATACGGACAACCCTGTAAAGTTCCCTGACCGTTAGCATATTTAATAATCTCATTTATTTGATCTTTATTGTAACCTAATCTTTCAAGTGCCGGAGGAATAGACTGGTTAATAATTTTGAAGTAGCCGCCGCCGGCAAGTTTTTTGAACTTTACCAGAGCGAAATCTGGTTCAACTCCAGTTGTATCGCAGTCCATTACAAGACCGATTGTACCTGTTGGTGCAATTACGGTAACCTGAGCATTTCTGAATCCAAATTGTTCACCGAGTTCTAATGCTCTGTCAGCATCTTCTCTTGCAGCCTTCAAAAGATCGGAAGGACAATGTTTTGGATTTATGCCAACTGGATAAATTTTAAGATTTTCGTATTCCTCATTCGGCACATTATAAGCAGCACGTTTGTGATTACGTATTACCCGAAGCATATGTTTTTTATTTTGTTTGTAACCAGGGAAAGTGCCTATTTCTTTTGCCATCTCAGCTGATGCTGCGTAAGCTGACGTATGCATTATTGCGGTCAACGCACCGCAAATTGCAAAACCTTCGTTGCTATCATAAGGAATTCCCTGAAGCATAAGCAGCGTTCCCAGATTTGCATAACCCAGTCCAAGAGTTCTGTATTCATAACTCAGTTGGGCAATGTTTCTGCTTGGAAATTGTGCCATTGTCACGCTGATTTCTAAAACAATAGTCCAGATTCTTGTAGCGTGTCGATATTGATCTACATTAAATTTCTTTTCTTTCAGATTATAAAACTTAATTAGGTTCATTGATGCTAGATTACAAGCCGTATCATCAAGGAACATATACTCGCTGCAAGGATTTGATGCTTTGATTTCACCGCTTTCCGGACAGGTGTGCCAATCGTTAATAGTACTATGAAATTGAATTCCCGGATCGGCAGAAGACCAGGCAGCAAAAGCAATATCATTCCAGAGATCTCTGGCTCTGAGAGATTTGCAGGGTTTTGGATTACGGTTTTCTTCTTTTGCTTTTCGTTTCTCAATTCTCCAGTAGAGATTCCAGTCCTTATCATCCAGAACTGCATTCATAAAATCATTTGTAACTCTGATTGAGTTGTTAGAATTCTGTCCAGAAACAGTTGCATAAGAATCTGAATTCCAATCAGTATCATATTCAGGGAATTCGATTGACTTGAAGCCCTGTTTCGCAAGCTGGATGACTCGTTCAATATAATTATTTGGAATCGTTGCTTTACGGGCTTCGAGAACTGCGAATTTAAGTTTTTGATTAACCTGCTTATTAAATCTGTCATTTTCGGGATGCTCTGCATGGCATGCTGTCATTATACTATTTAAATGAATGTTAGCAAGATGAGAACCCGTAACAAGCGAGGCTACTTTTTGTTCTTCAACTACTTTCCAGTTTATGAAGTCTTCGATATCAGGATGGTCAAGATCGAGTGTAACCATCTTTGCTGCTCTTCTTGTGGTTCCTCCTGATTTAATTGCACCTGCTGAACGATCGCCAATTTTCAGAAATGACATTAAGCCGGAAGATTTTCCGCCACCGCTGAGCGGTTCATTATTTCCTCTTAAATTGGAAAAGTTTGAACCTGTTCCGGAACCATATTTAAATAATCGGGCTTCACGAACCCATAGGTCCATAATTCCGCCCTCGTTGACGAGGTCATCACTCACTGATTGAATGAAGCAAGCGTGCGGCTGTGGATGCGTGTACGCATCAGTTGAGGATACCAGTTCACCGGTTTGATAATCAACGTAATAATGCCCCTGGGAAGGTCCAGTGATTCCGTAAGCCCAGTTTAAACCGGTATTAAACCATTGAGGACTATTAGGCGCCGCAAACTGATTAGCCAGCATATACATAAGTTCATCGTAGAAAACTTTGGCATCTTCCTCTGAATTAAAATAATTTCCTTTCCAGCCCCAGTAAGTCCAGCATCCTGCTAATCTGTGAAATACCTGTCGCGAATCACGTTCTGAGGTGAAACGGTCATCTTCAGGAAGCGATCCCAGTCTCTCAGTATCTGCAATAGATGGTTGCAGCCATTCAGGGACACCTTCCTCCGGTGTCCTAACCAACAGCTTGGGAATACCAGCTTTTCTAAAATACTTTTGAGCAATAATATCAGTGGCTACCTGTGACCAGCTTTCAGGGACAGATACATCATCCATCCTGAAAACTATTGATCCATCAGGATTTTTTATTTCTGATCTGCGTTTTGCAAATTTGATTGATGAAAGAGGGTCTTTACCGGCCGTAGTGAATAGTCTTTTTATCTGCATCAAGTTCTCCGGGTATTAGATCGATTTAATTTTAAAGTATAAAAATTTATTAAAAGTAGAAGGATATTCACTTTATTAGTAATTATTTTTAAGTAACAAAAAAACTATTAAAATGGTTTTGAGTTGGAGTCTAATGGAAGTAAAACTTCTTCTAAGTAGAAACAGCATAACAAGTTTTCAAAATTTTTTTTGCTCCAACAAGGCAATGCTAACTTTGTCATAATTTTTAAAAATTGCAAATTAAATTTCACTTGAATTTAAAAAATATTTTTTCTGATTTGTGATTTAAATTTTGATTTGAAAGATTTTTTTTTAAGACAAGTGATTACCGCCCATACAAAATGTCTTTAACCAGAAAATATTTTGCTTTAGTTTTGAAGTACCTTAAAAATAGTTAGGAAATGATCAATAATTGAATTCAAAAGAAAATGTAATCGAAATTTACGGGCTTACAAAACGCTTCAAAGAAGTCCTTGCAGTTAATGAGTTAGAACTGACAGTTAATAGAGGCGATGTATTTGGATTTCTTGGACCAAATGGTGCAGGAAAAAGTACCACAATCAGGATGATGCTTTCACTCATCACCCCAACTTCCGGAACGATAAAAATATTTGGAAAAACTCTACTGGAAAACCGTAAAGAAATCCTCACAAACATCGGTGCAATCGTAGAGAAGCCTGATTTTTATTTATACCTTCCAGCCATCAAAAACCTTGAAATTTTAGCTAAAATCTCAGGAAAAGAGGTAACTCATAAAAGGATTTTGGATCTACTTGAATTGGTTGGACTTAAAGACCGTGCTAAAAGTAAAGTAAAGACTTACTCTCATGGGATGAAACAAAGACTCGGGATTGCACAAGCCTTATTACACAATCCGGAATTGATTGTTCTTGACGAACCAACGACCGGACTTGACCCCCAGGGAATGAAGGAAATCAGAGACCTGATAATTCGTCTTAGTAAGGAAGAAAATAAGACAATATTTCTTTCATCACATATTCTTTCAGAAATTGAACTTGTTGCAAACCGGATGATCATAATTAACAAAGGAAGTAAGATTGTCGAAGGTGAGGTTAGTAAACTTTTAAATTCAAGTACATTAAAGGTTACTGTTGAGGTTGAAAATGCAGAAGCAGCAAGAAAAATTTTAGAGAATACGATTTGGTATAAGAGTATCGAATCAATTACAGAAAATAAGTTCATCTTAAGTATCGATCAGAAAACAATTCCGGAGTTGAATAAATATCTCGTAGAAAATGGAGTATTGGTAAATGCACTTATCCCTGTAAGATCCCTTGAGGATTATTTTTTGAGTATCACTGCAGGTGCAAAATGATATTTACTTTAATTAGGATTGAACTGTTAAAAATCTTCAGAAAGTGGAGAACCTATATCGGATTTATTGCTATCGGAATTCTAGTTCCATTGCTTCACCTTGCAATGTATCTTGAGGGGTTGAAATCGCTTGAATTTATGACACGAGGATTACGAGATTCTTTTATACTCGTTGGCAACCTTCTGAATGGGTACTGGATTTCATACATAATACTTAATGCACTAACAATACATATTCCTTTCCTGATAACTCTGGTCGCTGCTGACTTGCTTGCAGGGGAGGCAACCGCAGGCACTTACAGGCTTCTGGTTACGAGACCTGTTTCAAGGCGGCAAATTGTCACTTCCAAGTTCCTTGCCGGGATAATCTATACGGGTTCTCTTATACTATTTCTAGCATTTATGAGCCTGGTGGTTGGATTGATAATTTTTGGCAGCGGCGAGCTAATTGTTACAGGTAATCAATCAATAATTATCTTTGAAAAAAGTGATATTCTTTGGAGGTTTTTCTTAGCCTACGGTTTTGCCATTTTAAGCATGACCGTCGTTTGCAGTTTGGCCATATTTTTCTCTTCATTAGTGGAAAACGCCATCGGACCAATTGTTTCAACTATGGCAATTATAATAATTTTCATAATACTATCAGCATTTGATGTCGGGATTCTTAGAGAGATAAAGCCATACTTGTTTACTAATTACATGATGGATTGGCGGGAATTTTTCAACGACCCTATTGACTTGACGGAGGTATTTAAGTCTGTATTAATTTTAAGCGGACATATTATTATATTCTTCACGGCAACATCGCTCATTTTTCATAAAAAAGACATACTCAGTTAAAATTATTTATTAAAGTAAAAAATGATTTATAAAATATTTATTAGTTTTTTGATTCTTACTGCAGTAATCTGCTCACAGCCGAAAAATCCTGAAGCAATGCTGGATAAAGTCAAACTCGAATTTGAAAAAGTTGAAGACCACCAGGTTGATGTTAAAATAAAAATAGATGTTGATTTCTTGAAAATGCCAGACAGGGAAGCGACCATTTATTATAAAAAGCCTGATAAATTTCATATTGATTCGGAAAATTTTGCAATGGTGCCTAAGTCGGGATTGAACTTTTCACCTCTTGGGTTCTTGAACTATAAATACACAGCATTTTATGAAAGAGATGATACTGTTAAAGGAACTCCCGCTTCAGTCATAAAAGTAATTCCTTTGGAAGGAAGTGCAGAAATTATACTAAGTACTCTTTGGGTAGATATAAAAAGAAACATCATTTTAAAAGTCGAATCTTCCAGAAAGCCTCAAGGGACTTTTACAGTTAACCTCGATTATTTGAAAACTTCAAATGGATTCTGGCTGCCGTCTTCAATTCTGTTTGAATTTACCATTGATGGATCGGGTTTGCCGAAAAGGTTTGGAGAAGAGCAGGATTCAAAATCAAACAAAGAAAAAGATAGCGCAAAGAAACCCGATACTGGAAAAGTTTATCTGAATTATTCAAATTACAGAATAAACATTGGACTAACTGATGAGTTTTTTGAAAGTAAGAATAAGCTAAAATAAAAATGGGCGGCCGGAAAATTTTAATTACAATGAAAGTGAGGGCATAACATTGTTGGTAACTTTCCCGACCGCCCGAATCTGACCACTAGGAGGCTACTCTTTTTTTAAGAGGCGATCAGATTTTGGGAGGAGAATTTGTGATTCTTCTAATGCAAATATTGGATAAAAGGATGAAAAAATAAAGGCAGAATTTTATCAACTATTCATTTTACTCTCAACGAGTCTATTATTTATAATTAGCAAATAAAATTCTGCCGTAGTTCTTTAAATGGAATTTAGTGCAACTTTAGAAGCTTCTTGGTTATTATTTGCTGAATACTTTATTAAACACTTTTTGCATTTCCTGCCATGATTCCTTATCTGCTTTTTCATTATAAGCCAGCGGCATATTGAACTTTGGGCCAACACTATCGGCCGCCGGATTTGTGAAACTATGAACAGCACCCTCATAATTCACAAATTCGTATTGAACTTTTGCATCATCCATTTCCTTTTTGAAAGCATCAATTTGTTCTTGCGTTACAAACGGATCATCAGCACCATTGCAAACCAGGACGAATGCTTTAACTTTACCTTCTTCAGCAGGAGTTATGGCTTGTATGCCGCCGTGAAAGCTTGCAATAGCTTTCAAATCCATTCCAATTCTTGCCATATGCAATACTACAGCGCCGCCGAAACAATATCCAACTGCAGCAATCTCATCCGGATTAACTGTTTCCTGATCTTTCAAAAAGTTATATGCAGCTAAAAATCTGTCCTCTCCAGTTTTTACATTTGTGAATATCTCACCAGCAAATTTCTGAGCATCTTTAGGATGGTCTGCTGTTTTACCCTCACCAAACATATCAAGAGCAAGTGCGGTGTAACCCAGCTCAGCTAACATTCTTGCGCGGTTACGAGCATAATCATTGTGTCCCCACCATTCGTGGACAACAAGCACCCCCGGTCTTTTACCTTCAATGTTTTTATCATAGACGAGGAACCCTTTAAGTAGTGTTCCTTCTGAAATATATTCAACTTCCTGTTCAATGAATTCGGTTTTTTGATCCTGAGTTTCTGAACAAGAAATAAAAAATGCAATAATGAAAATGATTGAGACGACGAATTGTCCTTTCATAGTTTCCTCCTTGTTATTTATTGTATTAATAAATTAATCTCTGTGAACCGTTTCCGGTGAAAATGCTGGTAAACAAACTGCAACATATTCCGCTCCTTCCGGATTTGGTGTGCTGTATTTAATCCATTCCCCTGCATAAGTCATTATCGCTTGACCTGCATTAACGTCAAATAATTGATCTTTAGTCTCAACTCTCAACATTCCTTTAAGTACTAAAGTATACTCATCAAACTCTGGAGTTTGGCCTGGTTCTTCCCATCCTGCGGGACTGGTCATCTTCGCGATGCTGATTTTTTGCGTCGAAGAATTTACCCTTCCAATAAATTCCTGAATTATTTTAGGTTTGTTACCTGCAGCTTCAATTATTTTTGGTAATGTAATAAGTGTTGGCATAATAAAACTCTTTCATTAATGTTCTAATTCTTTAAATTCGCCCGCAGTTTTTGTAAAAATATATATTGTAATTATTCCGAGCAAAAAATTACCTGCGAGACAAAACCAAACGTACTCAGGATTGCCGGTATCTCTGAAGTAACCGTAAAGTGATGTGTAGATTACTCCACTGAGAGCACCACCTAAACCAGTAGCTAAAAAGTTTGTGCCCATATA
>JACZKK010000162.1 GCA_014860115.1 Ignavibacteriaceae bacterium | reverse complement strand
AGAGAATTCACTTTTTCATTTATACCAAGTAGAGTCTGTACATGATGACCAACCTCATGAGCAACCACATACGCCATAGCAAAATCTCCTGGGGCTTTAAACTTTGTCTTCAACTCATCATAAAAGCTGAGATCAATATATAATTTGTGATCACCGAGACAATAAAATGGTCCGGTTGCTGCTCCTGATAGACCACAAGCAGACTGCACACTTCCAGTATACAAAACAAGTTTCGGATATTTATAGCTTATTCCTTGCTGGCCGAATAATTCAGTCCACACATCTTCAGTCTCGGCAAGAACAACAGAAACAAATTGTGCGAGTTCATTTTCTTCAGCAGTTCCCTCGAAAGTTGATGTTGTTCCCGAATTATCTAACTGTGAAGTGTTTATCAACTCTGTTGGATCGCCGCCAAGAAAGTAAATCGCGAGGATAAGAATAATACTTCCAATACCCCCTCCAACCATACCTTTTGTGGTACGACCACGGCGGTCCTCAACATTACTGCTTTCTCTTCTTCCTTTCCAACGCATCAGAATTCCCTTTCTGTACTAAATTATTGGGATAAATAATCTGGAATAGTTCTACAATACTATATGCAAATATCTAATCATTAAACGCAAAAGCAAAACTTTTTTTTGTTAAGTCTTCCCCATTGATTAATATTTACATACTTATTTACAAAATTTTTTGGCGGGACCTCATATGCGTAAAGTAATCTATCCTGGCACATTTGATCCGGTTACATTCGGACACATAGATTTAATTGAACGAGCAATTGAACTTTTTGATGCGGTGGTTGTAACAGTTGCGATCAATCCCGGTAAGGCACCATTATTTTCTACTGAGGAAAGAGTAAATATGCTAAAGGAAAGTTTAAAAGAATTCCACGATGTTTCGGTAGATTCATTCGATGGGTTAGTTGTACACCATGCCAAAATAGTTGGCGCAACTGGTATCCTGAGAGGTCTTCGTGCAGTAAGTGATTTTGAATATGAATTTCAAATGGCATTGATGAACAGAAAACTTGCTAATGATATTGCTACAGTTTTTCTAATGCCGCATGAGAAGTTTACTTATCTTAACTCAACAATAATCAGAAACCTTGCAAGCTTACAGAGTGATGTAAGTGATTTTGTCCCACCAATCGTTGCAGAAGCATTGAAGAAAAAATTTCCAAAAACATAATTAAAGTAAGTCGAATAGAATTATTAGCAATAAAAAAGGGCGTCAACTGACACCCTTTCCTATTTGTGAAAATCACAAAAAAAAATATTCTGACGTTCAAATACGCGAAAAAAAGTTAGCTTAGAAAAACAATTGTAACAAGCAGAAATAACGCACTGAAAACGAAGCTTGTTATAATATTTAATGCAGTATCCTTTTGCATAAGACTTAACCAAATTTTAATTGATGAATATTTAACTGGTTTATTTTTTCAACTATTATACCGCAATGGTTGACTTATTTACTTGTATTTCCGAAAGAATACGCAAGAAATGATGTAAATTCTACTAATTGTAAATGTAAATTTGATAGCTTTTTGCGGTGATTAATTGCTGCGAAAGTATGAATATGTCAAAAATGTCACTTGCAAAAATCGCCAAAAATCTAGGTTAGAAAGAAATGCTGGACGAATAAAATCAATAAAAGAAAGACTGCAGTAGAGAGATAAAGTTCATTCTTTTGATTTATTCAATATTTTTATATGCGTTCGTACACAAAAAAAGTAATACGAATTAAGTCGCAACTCATTTGAAATAAACAGAAAATTTTAATCTTTTAATTCTCAATTTATCTGATTCTTAATCATAATATTAATTATTTATTCTGCCCATTAACTCAAGATTGCATCTGAAATAACTTGCTTATGGGACACAGTACAAATAATTTTCACAGGTAAATTTTTATTATTTAAATAATCATCAAAATACAGGGCTGAAATATGAGCTTAAGTCTTATCGCTAAATCAATAAAGCCCTCCCCTACCCTTGCACTCAATGAAAAGTTTGCAATTTTAAAAGAGAAAGGTGACCCGGTAATTCACCTCGGTGGAGGAGAGCCCAAAACCCGTGTACCAATGGAAGCTATTATGGCAACCGTTGCACACGTTAATACCGGGGAAGTCAGGTATGCACCGGCTGACGGAATACCAGCACTCAAACAAGCAATCATTCGATACACTGAAGAATTTTACGACCGAAAGGTAACACCTCAACACATCATTGCTTCCAGCGGTGCAAAGCAAGCTCTGATGGTTGCACTTCAGGCAATACTTAATCCACAGGAAGAAGTTATTTTTCCTGCACCGTACTGGGTAAGCTATCCTGATATGGCAAGATTGATCGGAGCCATTCCGGTTCCTGCACCCGCAGAAGATGGAACTTTCTATCCGAGATTAAAGGATATTGAAGATCGTGTTGGTTCCTACACAAAAGCTGTTATTATCAACAGCCCGAACAATCCTTCTGGTGCAATGTATTCAGAAGAATTTATTTCCGATGTCGTTCAGTTCTGTGAGAAGAAAGATATCTGGCTGATAATGGACGACATCTATCATCGATTAATTTTTGATGGAAGAAAACCTATCAATGCTTATAAATATGCAAAGAAGCAGGATGAAAATTCAAAAATGATTATCATCAACGGAGTTTCGAAACAATATGCTATGACTGGCTTCAGAATCGGCTGGGCAGTTGGAAATAAAAAAGTCATTGAAGCAATGAGTAACATACAGGGACACCAGACCTCCGGTCCATCTGTACTTTTACAGAAAGCTGCAGTCGGAGCGCTTAATGGAATTCAGTCCAGCGTTGAGGCCCTTCGTGTAACTCTCGAGAATAACAGGAATGTAATGATTGATCTTCTTCATTCGTTCGAAGGTGTTAAAGTAACAAAACCAGATGGAACATTTTATTGTTTTGCTGATTTCAGTGTTTACAATAAAAGTTCAAATGCTCTTTCAGCTTTCTTAATTGATAAAGTGCAAGTGCTCACTGTTCCGGGTGCTGAATTTGGTCTGGAAGGTTATTTAAGATTGAGCTACTGCGGAACGATCAAGGACATTCAAGATGGAATTGAGAGAATGAAATGGGCGCTTGATCCTAATTCACCAAACGAACTTTACATTGGCGACAGAAAATTAGTGAGGGATTGGTCATGAGTAAATATTTAGAATTCGATACTCCGGCAACCAAACAGGCAATGGAACTTGCTTCTGATTTCAGATTGAAGAATCAAGGTCTCACAGATCTCGACAGAGTATTCTGGAATCTTCCTGATGAAGCTTTGTATGAAGAAGCTATATTTAGAAATGAGGGCAAACTGTCTAAACAAGGTCCGCTGCTTGTAATTACAAAACCACACACAGCGCGTGCTGCCTCCGATAAATTTGTTGTTGAAGAAGAAAGTACAAAATCTAATATCTGGTGGGGAGTTTACAACCGTCCTTTCAGCCAGGAAAAATTTTCATCAGTTATGGCAAGAGCAAAAGCATTCTGCCAGGGAGAAGAACTTTTTGTTCAGGATGTTTATGCCGGAGCTGATCCAGATTACAGATTAAAAGTAAGAGTAATTACAGACAAAGCATGGCTAAGTTTGTTTGCAAGAAATATGTTTATAACAACCGACAATCGTGATGAATTGAAAAACTTTGTTCCGGAGTTTACTATACTAACTCTATCCGGATTTAAGCTCGATCCTTCAATTGATGGTTCACGAACCCAAACAGGTATCCTGCTGAACTTTGCTGAAAGAACTGCGCTGATAGCAAATTCGCTTTATGGCGGTGAGGTTAAAAAATCAGTCTTCACTGTACTCAATTTCCTTTTAACTTTTGAAGACGTTCTTCCGATGCATTGCTCTGCAAATTATGGTAAGAAAGGTGATGTAGCTCTTTTCTTTGGTTTGAGCGGAACAGGTAAAACTACGTTGTCCGCCGATCCAAATCGTTTATTGATCGGTGACGATGAACACGGCTGGAGTTCAAACGGTGTATTCAACTTTGAAGGTGGTTGTTATGCCAAAGTTATCAGGTTATCAGGAGAACACGAGCCGGAAATTTATGCAACCACCAGAAGATTCGGAACTATTCTTGAAAATGTTGTAATGGATCCAACAAGCAGACATATTGATCTCGATGATGACATCATAACTGAAAATACGCGTTGCTCTTATCCGATTGAATTTATTCCGAATATTGTTAAGGAAGGTTATGTTCACAAACATCCGAAGAATATAATATTTCTAACCTGCGATGCTTCAGGAGTAATGCCGCCGATTGCGAGACTTAGTCCTGAACAGGCACAGTATCATTTCATCAGTGGTTACACATCCAAGATTGCAGGAACTGAAATCGGACTTGGAATCGAGCCGCAGATAACTTTCTCAGCTTGTTTTGGTGCGCCGTTTATGGTTCGTCATCCGTACGAATATTCACAGATGCTTAAAGAAAGAATGTTAAAGCATAAAGCAAACGTCTGGTTAGTAAATACCGGCTGGGTTGGCGGAAGATTCGGTGTTGGAAAACGAATAAGCATTCGTCACACAAGAAATCTTTTAAATGCAGCACTTGATGGCAAGCTTGACAATGTTAAATACAGAAAAGATAAACTATTTGGATTTGAAGTTCCTCTCTCCTGTCCCGATGTTCCTGAAGATGTGCTTGAACCATCAAACAGTTGGGGAAATAAAGATGAATACTGGAAAAAATACGACGCACTTGCTGCAAGGTTTGTAGAAAACTTTAAACTCTTTGCAGATGGCACTGCTGAAGAAGTAAAGAAAGCTGGACCGGTGAGGTTAGAAAAATAAAAGGCTCTCTCCTTCTCCCCCAAAGGGGAGTGATGGAATTTGTAGAGACGGGTCGATGACCCGTCCTTTTAATTTAAATCTAATTTGAGTTTGTTTAGCTTAATCTTTAATGAAATAATTTTGATGTTAAATAGAATGCTGAGGAAATATCTGAAGTGGAAGAAAAAAAATTAAGAGAAAATACAATTGAAGATTTTGAAAAAAAATATCACGCTTTGAAGAGATGTCCTTTTTGTAATTTCTCCGCATCTCTTTATGATTTAGTACCGCCTTTTACTCTATCTGACAAACAAAATAAATCTTTTATTGAAATTGATAATGTACTTATTGATCAAGCAGGAGATATCCATTCCAATCATTATGGTTATGCGATTCTTAAGTGCCCAAATTGTAATGAGTACATCCACTATAGCTTGATATCTGAGAAACTACGAAAACCGAAAGACCCTAAAAAGGTTGGTTACGCAGTAATGATGATATTAGCAATATTAATTTTAATAGGACTATATCTATTAGCAACTCTAATTTTCTAATTACGAGTATGTGGACCAAAAAATATAAAGAATGTCTTAATTGTAATACTCAAAGAAGAAGACACAAATCAAATGGATATTGCTTAAAGTGTCAGCCTGTGATTTACAAACTTAAAATTGCTAATAGCTGGAATTTTAATAATAAGCAATCACTTGAAACATTTCCAATGGATGTAATTCATTTAAAGGAAGTGAAATTCGAAAAAATGAAAAAAGTTTTCATAAAGCAGCTAGAAAATCGTTTAGATTATTTAAAAAAAAGAGAACATAAAATTATAACACACGAAATAGAAGGCACTGATTTGGAATATGGATTTAATCGCCTTGCATCTCTTTGTAATCCAAAAAATAAAAGCCTATTTCATGGCTATGCTAATGTTTTTGACCATAATTTCAACTCTGAACAAAAAACAATAATTTTTAAACTAATTGATGAAATTGAATCATCAATACCAGTAAAAATCTTTAATTTCGTGGAAGCGATAAAAGCTTGATGCCATGAATAAGAATAAATTTCTTTAAATAATTTTTATATTAATTTAAGAAGCCAAATGATAGAAACTTTATCCCAACTTTTCCTTCGAGACCTCGAAAAACTTAAAACCGAAATAACTTCCTATAAAGATGAAAAGAGCATCTGGGAGATTTCAGGAGATATTAAAAACTCTGCAGGAAATCTTTGTCTTCATCTTTGCGGAAACCTGCAACACTTCATTGGTGCTGTGCTTGGCAATTCTGGTTTTGTAAGAAACCGTGATGCAGAGTTCAGTAGGATTGATGTTCCGATTCTTGAATTAGTGGCTGAAATTCAATTAACAATGAAGGTCGTACAAAAAGCATTAGCGGAATTGAAAGAGGATGATCTTCAAAAAACTTATCCGATAAATGTCCTTGGTTATGAAATGACAACCGAATTTTTCTTAATTCATCTCACTACTCATCTTAATTACCATCTGGGTCAAATAAACTACCATAGAAGATTGATTAAAACTAGCGAATAATCCATTTTTTAATCTTATCGATTTAGTAAATTTGGATAAGTCATTTCTTTTCAAAAAATAAATTAAACCGGAGGTGCTCTATGAAAATTATTCAGGAATTTAAACAATTTATCATGCGAGGAAATGTAATCGATATAGCAGTCGGTATTATTATCGGTATTGCCTTTGGCAAAATCGTATCTTCATTTGTTGCCGATGTCATCATGCCGCCAATTGGAATATTACTAGGCGGTTTAGATTTTTCAAATCTGGCAATAACATTAAAGGAAGGTGCAGAAGGTGTTGAACCTGTCCTATTAAAATACGGTGTTTTTATAAACACAGTTATCGACTTTTTAATTATAGGATTTGTAATATTCATAATTGTAAAAGCAATAAACAGTCTTAAGAAAAAAGAAGAGGAGAAACCTGCTCTTCCTGCTGAGCCTACCAAATCAGAAATTCTTCTTGAAGAAATCAGGAATGAATTAAGAAAAAAATAAAGCAAATCTTTATCTTTGAGCCACGGATTTACCGTGGCTTTTTATTTTCAATTAAATGGTGCTATGAAACTATCTCAATTAATTCTAATTGCGTTATTACTGCTGATTATTTCTTCTTGCGGTAGAAAAGAATACACTGAAACAGGTATTCTTGAAATCAAGAAAGAAATTGATTCATTGCTATACAATCCTGAAGCAGAAGAACAATTTAACTGGGGAGGTGCCGATGCTTACTCAAATTTCAGAGCATATTATAATAATTCAAAATTAATTTTTATTAACGAGGATTATAGATTCAGAGAACCCGGAGAGGCCTTCAACAGATATTACTTCAAAGATGGCAAGATGCTTTACTTTGTCGGAAGAGAACTAACCTATATGCCCGACAAGCAATTTAAAAACGTTGAGCTGATGGTTGATCCGGATGGGAATGTAATTGCATATGATTTTGTTATAAATGGACAGAGAACCGGACTAGACAGCGATGATTCGAAAAAAATTATTGAGCACTCAAGAGCGCTTGAAAAAATAGTTTCTGAAAGATCAACTATCACTCGTAAATAGAATAATGGAATACCTTGATCTTAGTGATTATCAAAAAATTCAGGTTGCAAAAGGATTCGATGCCACACCCGAACTGATTCCCTTCATTCTTTACCTGCTACAGGATTTATTTGAACTCGGCTCATCACCTGAAACTATAATTGAAATTCTTGATTCACTTCATCTGAACAAAAAAGCAAAAGTGCTCGACCTTGCGTGCGGCAAAGGTGCAGTCTCAATTCAAATAGCACAAAGACTGGGATTTAGTTGTAAGGGAATAGACCTGTTCAAACCATTTTTTGAAATAGCAAGAGAAAAAGCGTTAGAAGCAGGAGTAAATCACCTTTGTCAATTTGAAGTTATGGACATCAATAATGCAGTTGAGAAAGAAAGAGATTATGATGTTGTTATACTCGCTTCAGCAGAATCATTACTTGGAGAAGTTAATGAAGCAATCGGATTTTTAAGAAAATGTATCCGAAAAGGTGGTTACATAATTTATGACGGAGCTTATCTTAATGAAAATTCAATCATAACTAATCCTGATTATTCAGTTTTCAAAAATTATAAAGAAACTTTGAAACAACTGACTTCCTGCGGAGATGAAATCATCAGTGAAATGATCGTTCCTTCTGAAGAAACAATGAACATAAATAATACCTATACCGATGCAATCAGAGTAAGAGCTAATGAGCTTGCATTAATCCATCCTGATAAAAAGAAATTATTTCTCAGCTATGTTGAAAAACAGGAGGAGGAGTGTTCGATAATTGAAAAAGAGATTACCGGATGTGTATGGTGTATAAAAAAAACCGGATGATTTACCTTCCTGCAATGTAATACCTGACACCAAAGGTATAATTCATTGCACTCAAAGCTCCCGGTCTATAAACCGCATCACTCTCTGCATAGTTATATTGAGCCTCAGCAAAAGTTGAAAAGTTGCTGTCATCCCATCGCTTTTCTGCAATAATACCGCCAAATGCACCCCAGATATTTTCATTATCAACACTCGATATCACCCTGCCAGTCCTTAACCGTGCTTCCTGATTAACTACCATAAAAGTCAGGCCTCCGTTTATTCCAAGAACAAATTCATTGGTAACAATAAAATTATAAAGCAGTCCGCCGTTAAGAATTAATTGACTGAATGAGGAATTAACTTCCACAAACTCATCCGAAAGCTGGACGATATTATTTAGATATGATGTGTTATAAAAAGATTGAAAGTTTGATTGGGAGATGTATGAAGTTCTTGCATACAAATAAAGATTTTTAACAAGCGGTACGGGTATACCGATACTTCCGCCAAAGGCAAATGATAGTGGTGTTTGCCCATCACTGCTGGACAGATTTACGCTTGCTACTCCGGCCATCCCGCCTAAAAAAGGCGACGTATTTTTTAAATATGATTGAGCATTTAAGGTTATGGCCAGACTTAAGATTAAAATAAGCGGAAGTATTATTTTGTTCATATTTTACCTTTGTTTTGAACAAACGTAATAAATAACCCGGAATTAGTCAAACTATTTTCCAGGATATTATCAGATTTAAATTTAGACATCAAATTATTTTTAATTAGGATTTACAAGTTTATATTGCCCTGAATTTTTTTCGATTTAAGCGTCCCCTACTGATTCTGCATAAGCAGTCAGACTAATTTTCACAAAAAACTCAGGAATATTTTATGGTAGCCTCTAGGGTAAATGAAATTGGTGTATCCGAAACTATGCTTATCTCCGCAGAAGCAAAAAAATTAAAAGCGGAAGGAGTTGATGTAATTAATTTGAGCATGGGAGAACCTGACTTCCCTACTCCACACAACATAAAGGAAGCAGGCAAGACAGGGATCGAAGAAAATCATACAAAATACACAATCAATTCAGGCACAATGGAATTGAGAACCGCAATCCAGGCAAAGCTAAAAAGAGACAACCATCTGGATTATAAGCTCAATGAAATTATTGTTTCGAGCGGCGCAAAACAGAGCTGTTACAATGCTATACTGGCAACAATAAATCCAGGTGACGAAGTGATTGTTCCTTCGCCTTACTGGGTTTCATATCCTGCGATGGTAAATCTTGCGCAAGGAAAAATTGTTGTAATTGATGCAGATGAGAAAAATGGATTCCGTATTTCACCTGACCAGCTTGAAAAAGCTATCACTCCAAATACCAAAATGTTTATTCTGTGCAATCCATCAAATCCCACCGGTTCAGCTTATAATAAGAAGGAACTTGAAGCTCTGGCTGAAGTTGCAGAGAAAGGTAACTTCTACATTCTTGCAGATGAAATTTATGAAAAGATGGTTTACGATGATTTTGAGTTTTATAGTTTTGCCACAATTGCTCCACAACTTCGTGACAGAATAATTCTTGTGAATGGTATTTCAAAATCTTATGCAATGACCGGTTGGAGAATTGGTTACACAGCAGCTAATGAACACGTTATTGAAGGAATGAACAAGATACAGAGTCACAGCACATCGCATCCTTCTTCTGTTTCGCAATTTGCTGCGATTGAAGCACTAACGGGGCCTCAATATGTCATCAATGAAATGTTTGTTGAGTTTAGAAAGCGAAGAGAATTTTTGTATAATGAATTAGTGTCAATCAAAGGAATAACCTGTTACAAACCGGAGGGAGCATTTTATCTATTTCCGAATATTTCTACTTTTTTGAATAAGCATTCAAAAATACTGAAGGTTGAGACTTCTTTTGATTTTGCTATGCACTTGTTATATGAAGCCCATATAGCGGTTGTACCAGGAAATGCTTTTGGCACTGAAGGGTATTTGAGAATTTCTTATGCAACGTCAATGGAAAATCTGAAGGAAGCAGTTATCAGATTGAAGAAAGCTTTGGCAAAACTGGTTGTGTGATGTAAAGTCGCTGGGTAAGACTGGAATCAGTTATTAGTTTTATTGATTTTAGTTATCACTCAAGAGTTTTAAGTTCTATTTTCACAGTGATTTCCTTGTGCGGATAACCAGAAAACTTAAACGAGTAAACAAAAAACTAGAACGTTGAACTAATTAACTAAAAACTAAATATTTTTTATTTACTTTTCTGTTGAAGATACTGTTGAAGAGAATCTGAAATTTTCTCAACTGGCATCTCGACACCTGTCCACAACTCAAACGATTTTGCAGCCTGAGATATTAACATCTTCAAGCCTCCAACAACTTTAGCGCCCTGCATTTCAGCCATCTTAAGAAGATTTGTTTTGGTTGGGTTGTAAACCAAATCAAACACAATCTGCTCTTCATTAAACGATTCTTCAAGATCTGTAATTGTATCTTCAACATCCGGGAACATTCCCATCGTTGTTGCATTAACAATCAATCTGGAATTGCTTAATGTTTCAACATTATCGGGTGGAAATAACTCGAATGTATGAAATGAATCATATCTCATCTTCAATGAAAAATCATTCATCAAAGTATCGGCTCTTTGCTGAGTTCTGTTTATAATGTTTATCTCTTCAGGCTTGAAATGTCGAAGCAAAGTATAAATAACCGCACGTGCGCTACCACCAGCGCCGATAACAGTAACCTTAGTTCCGGTAATTTTATCTTTATATGGCAGCAGAGTTTCAAAAATACCATACGCATCCGTGTTGTAACCAATAAGCTTACCGTGATCATTCACAATAGTATTAACTGCACCGATGATGGATGCTTCTTCAGATAGTTCGTCAAGGTATTTTATAATTTTTTCTTTATGAGGAAGTGTTACGTTTAATCCTTTTAAGCCAAGAGCAAGTACTCCATTTACAGCGCTTTTAAGATTCTCCGCAGGAACATCGAAAGGCAGATAGTTATAATCGAGGTTCATCAATTCAAGTGCGAAGTTCTGAATAAACGGAGAATAGGAATGCTTAATCGGATGCCCGATCAAACCAATAAGTTCTGTATTTGCAAAAAAGGAATCTCTCACATCGCCCTCTGTGAATTTATGCAGCAATAAAATCTTCTAACTTAAATACCTATTTAATTCTCGCCTAAAAGCTTCTTGAACAATTTTGAAGATTTAATTTCCGGGTAATCATTGGTGAATTCTGTTTGAATGCTTGGGTCAAGCTCGAATGCTTTCTTTAAACATTGAAGCGCTTCTTCAGTTCTGCTTAGAATAAAATTTACTTTAGCTTTTTCATAAATTGCTTTGGCATCGTTTTCTTTTAACGTAATACACCTGTCAAAAGCCTCAAGAGCACTTAACCATTCGCCCAGTTCAATGTATGTTTCCGCAAGAGTAAACCATATATCATAGCTCGCTGGAGATATTTTCAATGCATGAATGTAGCTGCTTACTGCTTCTTTTAATTTTCCCAGCGAATATTCGAGATCAGCTTTTGCGTACCATGCTTCCGCACTATCCTGTGCAAGAGTTACAGCTTTGTTGAAATCTCTTAAAGCATGCTGATATTTGCCTGCTGAGTCATAACAATAACCCCTTGCAAGATAAGCCTCAAAATAACCTTCATTATTTTTTATTGCTTCGCTGTAAAACCGAACTGCATTTTTCAAATCACCAAGCTCTTCGTACAAATTACCAATATTAAAGCAGGTAGTTTCGTCACCTGAATCTATCTCGTAAGCTTTTCTAAAACTTTCAAGTGCTTCGGTATACCTTTCGAGTTCTGCGAGAATATTTCCTTTGTTGAACCAGGCACTTGTAAAATTTTCTCTTATAGAAACAGCAAGATCGTAACTGTTAATTGCCTGTTCATACTTGTTCATTTTCGAAAGAATTACACCACGATTATACCAACCATTAGGGTTATACGGATCAAGCTCTAAAAATTTTTCATACGAAAGCAATGCTTTTGAATAGTCTTCCAGATTTTCGAAACAATATCCAAGCTCATAATGCGCTTCCGAGTAATCGGGATTTAACTTCAAAACTCTATTAAAATATTTTATAGCCGTTTCGAATTCTTCATTACGTTGATGAAGAATCCCCAGACTATAAAGTGCATCTTCGTTATTGGGATCATTGGAGAGAGCATTGTTCAACGATTCTTTTGCTTGAGTAAATAAACCGATATTCTCCTCGGCAATTGACTTATCAACCAATGCATCTGAATCTCCGGGATTCAATGACAGCGCTTTGTTAAAACACTCAATTGATTCATTAAAATATCCAAGTGCATTAAGGAACAATCCTTTTTTAATCCAGTATTCTGAGTTGTAGGGAGCGACTTCCAGAAGCCCATTAATCAGGTATAAGCCATCCTCATTAAGGTCAGTATCAAGGCAGGATTGAATTACATCATCGAATTTATCGAGGTAACCGTAAACAGCACCGCTATCAATGAGCTTTTTACACTCTTCAATCTTTTCCCTTAGATTTTCGTTGTCACTTTCAGGGATTTCATTAAAATCATATTCTTCATCGAAGAAGCTCATTCACTTTCCTTATTAAATTTAATTCCATAAAAAATCTATAACTAAAAAAAACTAAAAACAAGAACTGATTCAGTTGACAGATTAATAAAATTTTACTAAGCAAATATCAGGCACAAAAAAGCCCCACTTGTGCAGGGCTTGAAAATTTGAGGATTGAAAATCTTCGAGGTTAATGAACTTCTGACAGCTAGCAACCCTTTCTGCCGAAGAGGCAGGTTCAAAGGTTGCAGGTAGTAAATTTATTTTTTTAATACCGCCGTCACTTTTTTCGCTGCATCGTCAAATGAACTAGCTACTTCAAAATTTAGCCCGGATTCTCTAAGTAATATTCCGGCTTCTTTTGCATTAGTTCCTTCTAGCCGAACAACAATCGGAACTGCAACGTGCATTTCTTTTGCAGCATCAATAACACCCTGAGCAACACGATCGCATCTTACAATTCCGCCAAAAATATTTATCAATATTGCTTTAACATTTTTATCGGAGAGGATAATTTTGAATCCGTTCGCAACGGTTTCTTTGTTCGCACCACCGCCAACATCAAGGAAGTTTGCCGGTTCACCACCAGCAAGTTTTATAATATCCATTGTTGCCATTGCAAGTCCTGCACCGTTAACCATACATCCAACGTTACCATCAAGTTTTATGTAATTGAGATTGTACTTTGAAGCTTCAATCTCAAGAGGATCTTCTTCATCGAGATCACGATACGCTGCAATTTCAGGATGACGGTAAAGTGCATTGTCATCAAAGTTCATCTTTGCATCGAGAGCAACTACTTTGTCATCATTAGTAATTATCAGAGGATTAATTTCGAGCATTGAAGCATCGGTCTGTTCATAAGCTTTGTAAAGTGACTGAATAAATGGGATGAAACTCTTGAATGCATTTCCTTCCAGACCTAAAGCAAATGCAAGATTGCGAGCCTGGAAAGCCTGCAATCCAACTGCAGGATCAATCCACTCTTTTATAATTTTTTCCGGAGTTTCAGCCGCAACTTTTTCAATTTCAACTCCTCCTTCAGTGGAAACCATAATTACATTCCTCGATACAGCACGGTCAAGTAAAATTCCTAGATATAATTCTTTCTTGTAATCAAGTCCTTCGGTGATGAAAAGAGTTTTTACAATTTTCCCTTCAGGTCCGGTTTGATGGGTAACAAGCAGATTCCCTAAAATTTTTCCAGCAATTTCTTTTGCTTTTTCAGATGACGTAGTAAACTTAACTCCACCTTCAAGAATCAACTCAGAACGATTTTTAGGATTATATAATTTTCCCTTCCCTCTTCCGCCTGCGTGAATCTGCGATTTCACAACAAATTGGTTTATTCCTTTCTGCTTTAGCTGGAATATTGCGCCATCGAATTCGTCCATACTTTTTATCGCAACTCCATCCTGAACTGGGACGTTGAATTTTTTTAATGTTTCTTTTGCCTGATACTCGTGAATTTTCATATAAATTCCTTTTGTAATTTTCAAAATAAAATGCAGAAATTAAAAAAGTACCGAATTCTAACTTCTCACTACTGACTACTAAATTCTAAATTTTATTTCTCACCCATAAATGGGTAACGCCAATCTTTCGGAGGATCGAAAGTTTCTTTAATTGTTCTGGCTGTCATCCATCTCATTATATTCATTGCGCTTCCTGCTTTATCATTTGTGCCGGAAGCTCTTCCTCCACCAAACGGCTGCTGTCCAACAACGGCTCCGGTCGGTTTATCATTTATGTAGAAGTTTCCTGCAGCATTTCTTAATCTGTTCGACATCATAACTATCGCTTTTCTATCCTGTGCAAATATTGCACCTGTTAAAGCATAAGGAGAAGTTTCATCGCACAGAGTTAATGTTGCATCAAGTTTGTTATCATCATAAATATACATTGTCATAACCGGACCAAATATTTCTTCTTCCATAGATTTGAATTTTGGATTCGTAGTTACAATCGTAGTCGGCTCAATAAAATAACCTTTTGAATCATCAAAATTTCCACCGGTTATAATCTCAGCTTCACTAGAACTCTTTGCATGTTTGATGTATTCTGTTATTGTGTCGAAAGCACCTTTATCAATTACTGCTCCCATAAAATTCGTGAAGTCTTCAATATCACCCATTTTAATTTTTCCAACTTCAGTTACATATTTTTCTTTAAATTCTTTCCATAAAGATTTTGGAATATACATTCTTGAAGCAGCTGAACATTTCTGTCCCTGGTATTCAAAAGCACCACGCAAAGCTGCAACAACAAGAGCATCAACATCTGCTGAATTGTGAGCAAAAATAAAATCTTTACCACCGGTTTCTCCAACTATGCGCGGATAGTATTTCATATTTTTGAGATTATCTGAAATCATTTTCCACATATTCTGAAATACTTCTGTTGATCCTGTGAAATGAACGCCTGCAAGATTTGGATTTGTAAACGCTGGAGTTCCAACTTGTCCACCAGAACCGGGAACAAAATTAATTACTCCTTTCGGCAAACCAGCTTCTTCAAATAATTTCATTAACCAATATGCCGAATAAACTGCGCTCGATGCCGGCTTCCATAAACTTACGTTACCAACAATTGCCGGAGCAGTTGGTAGATTACCAGCAATCGATGTGAAGTTGAACGGTGTTACAGAAAAAATAAAACCTTCTAGCGGACGATATTCCAAACGATTCCACATTCCGCTTCCGGAGTAAGGCTGATCTTGCATCAACTGAGCCATATAAAAACTGTTGAAGCGATAGAAGTCAATAAGTTCAGCAGCGGAATCAATTTCTGCCTGGTAGACGGTTTTTGATTGGCCAAGCATTGTCGCTGCATTAATTGTTGAACGCCAGGGGCCGGCAAGCAGATCAGCTATCTTAAGAAAAACTGAAACTCTGTGTTCCCATGGCATATCTGCCCATTCTTTTCTTGCTGCAAGTGCGGCTTCTACGGCCATATCAACTTCTTTTTTACCCGCTTTGTGATAAACTCCAAGAACGTGACTATGATTATGAGGTATTACCATTTTTTCGGTATTACCGGTTCTAATTTCTTCTCCTCCGATAATTAATGGGGCTTCAATCTGTTTCGATTTTAATTCAGCTAATTTTTTCTTTAATTCCTCTCTCTCCGGGCTGCCCGGTTTATATGACTTTACAGGTTCATTTATTGGTTGTGGAACTCTGAAATATGCGTTTGACATTTGATATCCTGATAATTAAAAATTGTGTTATGAAAATTACCGTTTTTGGGTTTTAGATACAATTTAAACTGGTGCAAAAAATCCCTCATAATCGTTATGATATCACCTAATATATTTTCTTTGCATTTAATCTCATTGGCATTATTTTGCAGGTAGCTAAATGAGATGGAAGCGCAGAGAGAGGGTTTGCTTCCCGTCATTCCTTACAAAAAAATCTTGTCGTTTTAGAAATAATTTCGGAGTTATTACAATGGCATCATTAAAAGCTTTTTATACCATACCGGAGCTTTATAAATATCTGACAGAGGATTTCGGACCGAAAAAAGGCGGACATGCAATCCAGCGAAAAGTTGATAATGTTTATAAAGGTATTACTTACCAGGAATTGAAAGAAGAAACTGATGCATTTGCATTTGGACTTGTAACACTCGGATTGAAGAAAGATGACAGTGTTGCACTGATTTCCGAGAACCGTCCGGAATGGATTTATGCAGACTTTGCAATGCAGCTCCTTGGAATTATAAATGTCCCACTTTATCCCTCCTTAACTTCTGATTCCATTGAATATATTTTGAACGACTCTGAATCGAAAGCGATAATTGTTTCAACAGGATTTCAGTTGAATAAAGTCCAGAAAGTTATGAAAAACTGCAAGCACCTGAAGCACATTATTATTC
>JACZKK010000161.1 GCA_014860115.1 Ignavibacteriaceae bacterium | reverse complement strand
CTTTGAATACTCAAATGAAGTTGAAGTTAACTTATTCACAGTCAAATTTTTTGAACTAAGCCAGAACTATCCAAATCCATTTAATCCTACAACAACAATCAGTTTTCAACTACCTGAAGCGACTTTTATTAGTTTGAAAGTATTTGATGCATTGGGAACCGAAGTTGAAACAATCGCGGAAGGAAAATATCCTGCTGGAGTTCACGAAGTTAATTTTAATGCTGAAAAGCTGAGCAGCGGGCTTTATATGTACAGAATTATTTCCGGCAGCACCGAACTGACGAGAAAGATGATGGTGATTAAGTAGGTATTAATATAAAAATTTAAATTATCCCCTCCTTGGATAAGGAGGGGTCGGCTTTAGCCGGGGGTGGTTTGAAAAGATTATAGTGTTTTTACACCACCCCATCCTTCGGACACCCCTCCTCAGAGAGGAGGGGATATTTAAATTATTTTTTAGCAATTATTTCAGGAGGATCATCTTCTCTGAATCGGTGAACATGGGAATATTTCTTTCGTCAATTACCTGTATACTGTAAATATACATTCCACTTGAGAGATGACTGTATGTCTTTCCCATCGGTACTTCTAACTTTGTAATCTTGCTCTTGTCTTCTGCATTTGGCTGAAAGACTACTTCATAATATCCTCTTTCCTGCCATTCGTTTACCAGAACTCTTACTAACTCTCCTTTCAAGTCATAAATACTTAATCTTACGTGTCCTCGTTCTTTTAGTCTGTATGGAATTTTAGTTGAAGGATTAAACGGATTCGGGTAATTTGCCAGAAGTCTGTAACCATCATATCCTTTTGGCGGATGTTCTCCTAATCCTGTTACCAATACATTTATCTCTTCACTTGGGTAACTCTGGTTTCCCTGGTTATCGAATGCTGTTATCACATAATAAAATCTTTTCTCCTTGTTTACCGGTGGAAGCTGATCGTAGTAAAAAGTATCCGGTGTTTCAGCTATCATTTTTGTTGAATCGTAAATAACAATTGTAACTGTATCCCTGTAAATCCTGTAATGGGAGAAATCTGCCTCTGTGTTTTTATTCCAGGTTAGTTTAACGAGTCCTTCTTCTATCGTTGCAGTAAGATTATGCGGAGGACGGGGAGCTAAATCCTGGTAAGTGTATGTCCAGCCGTAAGGACCTCCGTAAAGCCCGATGTCACTTCTGCTTCCGTCTCTGTCAAGAATTGTTGGGTCGCCAGCATCTATCAAAGGTGAATACATCTGAAGTCGAAAATCCAAATCTCCCTGAGTTGTGTCATCATTCATTATCATTGGATCAACTGAAATGTTTGTTGGGTCACCTGCAAAACCAGAATAGTTGACGTTGTTATTCCATAGATTGTTGTATTGAACCACAAGATTTTGTATCCCACCTCCGGAAATACCTGTGACAGTGTTGACAACCACATTGTTTTTAACCGTGTTTGAACCACCCACTAACATACCTTCCGGTGACATTATAGATCTTCCTTGTATATAATTATTCATTACCTGCAGGCAAGGGACATTGTAATTATAAATACCTCTGATCCCGGTTCCCATAAGAATTAAGTTATTATAAACAAATGTTGAATCTGAAAATGATACATCAATACCATTACCCCCATATTGCATAAATTCAATCACATTGTTTTTTATTATTGGTCTTGTGCCTAAAGATTTTCGAATTCCATCGGTTCTTGTTGCAATATAGTTGGAGTCTATTAATGGATAGTAATCGTCAGAAAATCCTGTGATAAATATCGCAGTCCCTATCTGATCCGCTAAAGTATAAATCTCATTGTTTCTTACGATGGAATTTGAGTTTCCTATAGTTATCCCCCTTCTCACATTAAGAAAGTAGTTTTTGTATACAGAAACTTGCGTATTATTCAGCACGATTCCAGTGTTTGCATTAGAGAATTTGTTTAATGTTACAAAGCCGGTTTGACCAAAAGTGTAAATTCCGTAACCATAATTAAAATTATTGGATGCAAGAATGTAAAATCCTTTTATTAAACAACTATCTTTCATAGCAATTGCAACAGATCCAGATACTGCAAATGATCTTGCATCAATCCAGCAAGAATCAGTTCCCGCCCCAATGAGTGATAAACCATCAATCATCACAACCTGCTCTTCATAAACTCCGTTGGCTACGTAAATGGTGTCTCCAAAGACACAAACGTTAATGCACTTTTGTATGCTGTCGGC
>JACZKK010000160.1 GCA_014860115.1 Ignavibacteriaceae bacterium | reverse complement strand
TATGGAAGTAATCATAAACAGTCGGACCGCAAATGTAAATACCAACATTCGGTGGATTCAGCGGAACGAATTCCTCAATTTGTTTTGTTAGTGTGTTGTATAATTTCAGCATTGATATCTTAATTAAGTATTAAAATTCGTTTTAAATATAACTAAATCGGAAATGAATTTTAGGCTTCAATAATTCTAAGCTTTTTTATTAATAACTTCATATCACCAGGTAGTTCAGAATTGAAAAACATTTTCTTTTTTTCTACCGGATGGTAGAATCCAACGGTTTTTGCGTGTAAAGCTTGTCTCGGCATAATCTCCAGCAGATTCTGAACTCTTGCTTTAATCTTTGGCAATTCTGAGCCATAAACGACCTGTCGTCCGCCGTAAGTAGGATCGCCGAAAACCGGTTTGCCGATTCCTGAAAAATGAACCCTGATCTGGTGAGTTCTTCCTGTCTTTAAGTTTATTTTCAGATATGAAGTAAACTCAAACTCTTCAAGCACTTCATATAATGTAAGCGCTGTTCTTCCTTCATTCTCACTGATTGAGAATTTTTTTCTATCTTTTTTACTGCGTACAATGTTAAAAGCAATTTCACCTTTCTGCTCTTTGAATTTTCCCCAGCAAATGGCATAATACTCACGATCGACTGTCCGTTTACTGAACTGCTCAGCGATTTTAGCATGAGTAAAATCATCTTTAGCAACAACTAAAAGTCCGCTTGTATCTTTGTCTAATCGATGAATGATTCCAGGTCTGCCCGGTTCATTTAAACCACTTAATTTCTTTGTATGATGAAGAAGAGCATTAACCAAAGTGCCTGTGTAATTTGCATAAGCAGGATGTGCAACCATTCCTGCAGGTTTGTTTATTACTATCAGATAATTATCTTCATAAACTATATCAAGTGGGATATCTTCGGGTTCTGTATCTTCGGGTCGTGGTGATATTGGATGGACAGCTTCAATTATATCAGAAGGTTTAACCTGGTAGTTTGCTTTTGCTATAGCTCCATTAACTATAACAAGATTTGCATCAATAAGTTTTTGAACTTTGGAGCGAGTTGCATTTTCAATGGCATGGGTTAGAAAGAGATCTAATCGTTCCTTCTTTTTCCCCTCTGGAACTTCAAACCGATATTTCTTTTCCTTTATCAGCTTCACCATCACTCAATCCATCGTTTATTTTTTTCGAAGACGGTTCGTTTTCAGAAATTAATTTTTCAGTATTGTTTTGTTTATCCAATTCTTCAGTAGCATCCCTGATCTTTTTGTCTTCTGCTTCATGATGCTTGTAGAAAAACAGCAGAATTAATACTCCAATTGAAACAGCTGCATCAGCAATATTGAAGATAGGCCATCTGTCATAACTTCTTCCAAAAATTGAAAAGTTAAAGAAATCAAAATCAAAAAAGTCAACAACCTTTCCGTAGAACAGTGGTGCATAATCAAAAATCAATCCGTAGAACATTCTATCAATCACGTTACCAATAGCACCGCCAAGTATTAATGCAATTGCAATTTTGAGACTGAGAGATTTATTACGGACAGTATAAAGATAAACCAGCAAACCAATGCTTGCTACAAGTGAAAATACAGAAATGAAAAGTTTGAAATCTGATCCCGGGTCAAAACCAAAAGCCATTCCCGGATTCTCAGTAAAGGTTATTTTAAAAAAGTCACCAATTACAGAAATCGACTCGCCAAAATACATCCCCTCAAAATTTAGATTTAATGCCGGGATGGATATTCCCTTAATATAAAACTTCGAGATCTGATCAGCTATTATTACTCCGAGAGTTAGATATAATATTCTCAAGCCGGATCCTCTCTGTCTTCAGCTAATTGTGGGACTAAGTTTTTCTTCTTTTCCTTGCTCTTCATACTTAAAATCAAATAGATCAAAATAAAAACCCCCGAAAGGATGCTGAGATCTGCAAAGTTAAATACATAATTCCCGTGTATGTTATCAAAAATAAAAAATCTGAACAACCTTATATCCAGAAAATCCACAACATTACCCTGAAACAATGGAGCATAATTATAAAAGATACCATAGAAAATTCTATCAAATAAATTTCCTGCTGTGCCGCCGAGAATCAGCGCAACTGAAATTCTCACTTTCTTATCAGCATTCTTTGCAAATATCAGGTAAGCAAGAAAACCAACACAAGTCAATATGGTTATAATTAAAATCAAATCTTGTAGAGATTCGCCTGGATCAATCCCAAAAGCAATACCAGGGTTTTCCACAAGAGTTAAATGCAAAACATCACTAATCACTGGTTTGCTTTCGCCCGGGAATAATCCTTTATGATTTATGTTAAACCATGGTAAACTGACACCTCTGACCAATAATTTGCTTGCCTGATCTATCAGAAAAAGAATTAAAGAAAGAAGAAGAATTTTCAATATAGTTCTGTGCTTTTTTGCTTTACAGAAATGATTACTTCTTTTCCTGTCTTTGCTTTATCGGCAAGCAGTGCTGGCTATGCGGTACAGCCATAAGTCTTTCTTTTGGAATTAACGGACAGGTCTCACAAAGATGTTGAGGTTCATCAATACACTCAATACAAATTCCATATGTTCCCGCTTCAATTCTCTTCAATGCATCTTCAAGATATCCAAGGAATTTATTTTCCCTTTGAGCATAAAGAAAAGTTTTTTCTCTTTCCATTGCATCCGTTCCCTGCTCAGCCATATGTAAAGAGTAAGGTGAATTTTCGTTGATATACTCACCGGTTGTAGGATCAAGCATCTGTTCTTTCAGGTTCTGAAGCTGTTCAATTATTTCGTCTCTTTTTTCAAGAATAATTTGCCTGAAATGTTCTAAGTCCTTCTTACCGTATCCTTTTATTTTTTGAATTGCTTTATTACGCGATTCAACCATATCCTCAAATTTCACTTCAACGTGTGCCTTTGTAACCTTAGCCCTTTTTGCAGAGAAGGCTTTTACTGCTTTCCTCAATGGTTTGGCTTCTTTTTTAACAAGACTACTTTTAGCCGTTGTTTTCTTTGGGGCCAGGGTTTTCTTTACGATTTTTTTCGTTGCAGTTTTCTTCGGTGCTTTCTTAACTACAGCTTTTTTCGCTGAAGATTTCTTTGCGGTCTTCTTTTTGACTGATTTTTTCACTACTTTTTTTGTCATTTTTTGTTTACTCCTATAATTAAATACTGGCTTTTTCTATTTTGATTTTAATGTCGTCCCCCCCGATTTTCCAATCTTGTAAAAACTCACCTTTAAGTTCTGCTTCATTGTCAATTTTTTCTGCAAGAGTCTCAACAGAAATGTAATTCGTAAAAGATTTAATTGCAACTACGAAATCAGAATTTCCTGAAAAGGTTATATTGATTTTATCAGTTACCTGAAACCCTGCATCCTTTCTCATATTTTGGATCCTGTTTACAAATTCTCTGGCTAAACCTTCGGAGATAAGTTCTTTTGTAAGCTGTGTATCAACTGCAACAGTTACACCATTTTCACTCTCAACAATCCAGCCAGCTATCTGCTCAGATAAAATTTCAACATCTTCTCTGCTTATTGATATTCCTTCGCCGTCAATTTCAAAACTGACAGCTTCTCCTTTTTCAATCGAAGAAATATCAGCAATGGTGAAGTTCTTAATTCGCTCCGCAACAATTTTGACGTTTTTACCAAATTTAGGCCCAATGGTTTTGAAGTTTGCTTTTGCAGATTTATGAACCAAAGTAGAATCATCTTCAAGTATTTCAAGCTCCTTAATATTCACTTCTTCCAGAATTACATCTTTCATCTTCGACAAGGCATCTTTCATTTTCTTATCAACAACAGATATCAGTTTCTTCAAAGGCTGCCTGACTTTCAGATTTGATTTTGCTCTGATCGCTCTTACAAGATAAACTACATGCTGGGCAATATCCATTTTTTGTTCAAGCAATTTATCAGTCTCACCTTTTTCGGGTAAATCTGTTAAATGAACTGATTCAGTCTGCTCACTCTTTGTAACAGAGTTTAAATTCTGGAACAATTCCTCAGCAAGAAATGGGGCAAATGGAGCAATAAGTTTAGATACAGTAACAAGACATTCATAAAGTGTTTGATAAGCAGCAAGCTTGTTTTCATTCATTTCAGATTTCCAGAATCTTCTTCTGCATCTTCTCACATACCAGTTTGAGAGATGATCAATCGTAAAATCAGAAATAGCTCTTGCAGCTTTTGTAACTTCATATTCATCCATCAACTTAATATTATTTTCAACCAGCGAATTAAGTTTTGAGAGAATCCATCTGTCAATCTCTTCTCTTTTTAAAAGTGGGACATTCGCTTGTTTGTTTTCAAATCCATCTATGTTGGCATAAAGTGCAAAGAACGAATATGTGTTTAGTAGTGTTCCAAAAAATTTTCTTTGTACTTCAACCAAACCATCTTCATCAAAAAGAGTTGGACGCCATGGCGGACTGTTCGTAACAAGATACCATCTTGTAGCATCAGCTCCATATTTTTCAAACAGAACAAAAGGATCAACTGAGTTACCCTTGGTCTTGGACATCTTCATACCATTCTTGTCAAGTATCAGTTCATTCACAATCAAATTCTTATAAGCAACACTATCGAACAACATTGTTGCAATAGCGTGCATAGTATAAAACCATCCTCGAGTTTGATCAATACCTTCACAAATGAAATCAGCAGGGAAAGCTTTTGTTTCAAACCACTCTTTATTTTCAAAAGGATAATGATATTGCGCAAACGGCATTGCACCAGAATCAAACCAAACATCAATCAATTCTGGAGTTCTTTTATAAATCTTTCCATTCTTTTCAAAAACCACTTTGTCAACAAAAGGTTTGTGAAGATCAATGTCTTTTATTTCACTAACTGGAATTCTTATATCGCCTTCAACAATAAAACCTTTTTTCAATTCTTCAATGCTTCCAACAGGTATAATGTCACCATCTTCATTAACCCATAATGGAAGCGGCGTTGCCCAAAATCTGTCGCGCGATAAAGCCCAGTCCTTATTTTCTTCAAGCCAATTGCCAAATCTTCCTGCACCAACTTCAGGCGGCTGCCAGTTAATAGTTTTGTTTAATTCTATCATCCGCTTTGCAACACTGGTAGTTTTTATAAACCACGACTCGCGTGCATAATAAATTACAGGAACATCCTGATTCCGCCAGCTAAATGGATAAGTATGAACAATTGTTTCCTTTTTATAGAGCTTGCCTTCTACTTTTAGTTTGGCAATGATTTCTTTGTCTGCATCTTTTACAAATTGTCCTGCAAAATCAGAAACTTCAGCGGTGAATCTTCCGCCCCTGTCAACAGGCTGAAGCATTGGCAGATTGTACTTTTTTGAAAGATCATAGTCATCAGCACCAAAAGCAGGAGCTATATGAACAATACCTGATCCAGCATCGGTACTGACAAACTCACCAAGACAAACAAAAAAAGCTTTCTTATTGGGCTTCACATAGGACAAAAGTTGTTCGAACTCAATTCCCTCTAAATCACTTCCTTTCATCTCCTCAAGGATTTCATACTCACCATCAAGAACTGATAGAAGTTCTTTTGCGAGAATCATTTTCTTTTCTTTATTCAGAACTTTCACGTAGATAACATCGGAGCCAACTGCAAGAGCAACATTTGATATAAGTGTCCATGGGGTTGTTGTCCATACCAGAAAATGTTCATCCTTATCCTTTAATTTGAAGAGAACATAAACAGAAGGATCTTTTGTTTCTCTGTAACCAAGTGCAAGCTCAGCCATTGAAAGAACGGTTTCAGATTTGGGATCCTGAGGAACGATCTTATAATCTTTATAAATCAGTCCTTTTTCATAAAGAGTTTTGAGCGCCCACCAAACTGACTCAATGTAGTCATTGGTTAATGTAACGTATGCTGACTTCAAGTCAATCCAGTAACCCATTCGCTCTGTCATCTTTTCCCAAAGGTCAAGGTAAGTGAAAACAGATTCACGGCAGGCTTTGTTGTACTTCTCTACACCAAAAGTTGCGACCTCACTTTTATTTTTTATACCGAGAGATTTTTCAACTTCAATTTCAACCGGAAGTCCATGAGTATCCCAGCCAGCTTTTCTTTCCACACGGTAACCACGCATCGTTTTATATCTGCATACTATGTCTTTTAACGTCCGAGCCATTACGTGATGGATGCCTGGTTTACCGTTTGCAGTCGGTGGACCTTCGTAAAATGTAAAGGACATTTCCTGAGAACGAAACTGAATGCTCTTCTCAAAAATTTTTCGCTCTGACCAGAACTTCAAAATGTTCTGTTCAGTTTCCGGATATTTTATTTTTTCTAATCCCTGCTTATACATGGCATCACTTACTTTAACTCTTCATATCTTTTTAATAATTCTCTTTCAGTCTGAATAAACTCTTTTAATTCCTGTTCAATCCGTTCTTTTTTAAGTATTATATTCTTTGCTGTCGCTTCAGAATCATTAATAATTTTTTCAGCCTTTAATTGAGCCTCTCTTAAAATTAATTCAGCTTCTTTCTTTGAATCTGCTGCGGTTGCTTCGAGAACTTTAACTTTTTCCCTTAATATCAGTGCTTCTTTTTCACCGCTTAAAATTTCCTGAATAGCCATTCCAAAAATTCCCATTGCACCAAGAGTAATAATGCGCAAACTGAAAAGTATCAAATTTTCTGCAAGCAGTTCAAAAGTTCCAAAATATTCATTAAAGAAAATTATGATGGCTACACTTATAAGGGTTACTGCTACAATTACAGCAAATACTACCTTTCCGCCCAACTGCCAGCCAAGTGATCTGTTTATATACCAGCCGCAAGCAAATGATAAAATTGATAGCACGAACCAGACAGCAAAATTTCTGTCACCGAAGTTGAAAAGCGATGTATTAAGAAAATCAGAGGCAAAGATTAACAATCCCAATAAAACCGGGACGCTGTATTTGGTAAAAAACTTTTTCATTTCAGCCTCTTGATTAGTTCTTTCATTATTAATGTCATTTTAGGTTCTGCCAGCATTGCTGTCGCGATAATTTCCTCAACATTAACGGGCTTGAGCGAATCAGGAAAACATTCATCTGTCACTATACTTATTCCCAGCACTTTCATTCCCATATGATTTGCTACAATGTTTTCGGGAATTGTTGACATTCCGACCACATCAGCACTCGCTGCTCTCAGGAATCTGTACTCCGCTCTTGTTTCAAGATTTGGTCCGGGCACAGCAACATAGACACCTTTTTGCACCTGTATTTTATTCTCAAGAGCAATCTTCTCCGCTAGTGCAATAAGTTCAAGATTGTATGGTTCGCTCATATCGGGAAATCTTGGACCAAGTTCATCTTCATTTTTTCCGATGAGTGGATTATCACCAAGCATATTAATATGATCCGTCATAATCATCACATCGCCCTTGCGATATTGTGGATTCATCCCGCCACATGCATTTGAAACAAGAAGAGTTTCAACACCAAGAAATTTCATAACACGCACGGGATAAGTAATCTGCTGCATCGAGTAGCCTTCATAGTAATGAAAGCGACCCTGCATTGCCACTACATTCTTACCATTTATTGCTCCGAATATCAGCTTGCCGTGATGAGATTCCACTGTTGAAATCGGGAAATGTGGAAGGTCTTCGTAATTGATTTGATGCCTAACTTCTATCTCCTTAACCAAACCACCTAAGCCCGTACCAAGTATAATTCCGATTGGATATTTCTCAGATGTAAATTTTCTGATTACTTCTAGAGTCTCATTAATATTTGAAATAAGCTTGCTCATTTTTATAAAAGTTTGTTCACTATTCCATCAACATCAATATCAAGCTTTTCGGCTTCATTCTGAACTTTAGCCTTTTTACGTTCTTCACCTGCATCTTTAACTTTTCCCTCAAGCAGATTTGATTGGGTACCCACTATGACTTTTAGCCTTGCAATTATTAAGTCTTTCTCCTCTTTTAAAGTTATAACTGCTTTTCTCATTTCATTAGAGATGTCTTCTGCATTTTGAACAATTTGCGAAGCCTTAATCTCAGCTTCTTTGATTATTAATGCTGAATGCTTTTTTGCAGAGTCTACTACTTCGGCTGAAGTTTCCTGAGTTTTAATGAGAGTATCCTGAAGGTTCTTTTCAATTTTCTGAAATTCTTCCACCTTATGATTCAGAGCTGCAACTTGCTGTTCCAAAGTTTCCTTTTCATTAATCAGTTCTTCCATTTCAGAGGATATTTTATCAAGGAAGGTTTGCACTTCATCAATATTATATCCCCTCATAGATTTTTCAAATTCCTGCTTCTTGATTAAGAGCGGCGAAAGTTTCATGACTGCCTCCAGTCTTTTGTTATGTCTCTTTGACCAAAGATTGC